>NZ_JAKOAV010000016.1 GCF_029478095.1 Pelotomaculum isophthalicicum JI
AAATTTTAAGCAGGGTTAAAAAATAATAACATTACTCACTTTTTAAGAATAACAAAAAAGGCTTGAACTCCTTGCAAATACAGGGTTTTCAAGCCTTTTTATAGTTTGTAACTGTCAAAGATGAGATCATACCCCAGTTTGATGGACACGGCAAATGGCTGATACAATAAAACCAGTGGAGGTGTCCATTTTGAAACGTTTTGACAAGCAATTTCTATGTCTGCCTAGACAACCTAATGTCAATTATAATTTTTGCTCAATTTCCGTAACACATTCGGTTTTGATTTTTTCAACCAGGAATTGCAGGGCATCTACAACATGTGGTCTAATATCGCCGCCTATCATTACATACATTATGTCATCACCAACTTCAAGCCGGCCTTCATTAAGCCAAACTTTAACATAGAAGATACCATCCATTTTATAAGTTTCCGCAATCGCCGCATCAACTTTCATTGCATCATAAGCAAATTCCATTCCTTTTACCAACGAACCATCATTAAGCCCTTGGCGGACCTTGGCTTTGGGCGTCTGACGCACAACGCCATTATGGACTAAAAACATCCCTTCCTGTAAAGCCATTGGATCCGCTTTTGCTTCTTTGAGCCATTCATCGATAGATGGTGATACTTTTTTCATCTTTTCAATAATCATAAATGAATACACTCCTAATTTTTGCCTTTTGGGGAGAACCACTGTCTCCTCGCGTGCGGTACATTGAAACATATCTACCTGCTGAACTATCCTTAATCTTAAATTGCATCGACATGTTTTTCAACATAAAAAAAAGAGCTGACCTAATTATCAAAGGCCAGCTCTTTTTTTCTTGGTGTCGGAGACGGGACTTGAACCCGTACGGTTGCCCACACGCCCCTCAAACGTGCGGGGTAAAAAACCGTTGCGCCAAAAAGTTTGTAACCCTTGTACCCCAAGGCTTGCGGCGATTTTGATAGCGCGCTTTTGTCGCTGTTAGTGCGTACATCTTGCTCAAAAATTACACGCGAATTTTTTAGAAGGCATGTGCGCGGATAGGATGTGCGCGTCTGATTTATTATTCGTCAGAAGCATTAAGAATCCTTTTTTGTAATCTTGATTGTGCTGGGCCGGCACTTCATAAATGTGTGGATTAAGTTTATAAGATGATCAAAAAATACCCTTTTTGTGATATAGTTGAGGTAAGAAATAAAGTCAAGTTACTTGTAACGGGGTGATAACAATGGCTATTGAACGTTTAATAGAGGAAATAAAGAAGCTTTCACCGGCTGATCGATACAAGCTGCGTATTACCCTAGAGGCCGAAGATTTTAGCACATCAGATATTGAGGCATCAAAACAGGCGGCTGGCAAGTGGAATGACATAGACGCAGAGAAATTGATTGAGGATATCTACGAGAGTCGCCAATACAACCCCAGAAGAGTAGAGGTCGGTTGGTAATGGCAAAGTTCTTGTTGGATACAGATTGGGCAATTTATTATCTTCGAGGGAAAGAAACCTTTGTCAAAGCTGTTGATAAGTACCGGGCAAATTAGGGGACAACAACAAGGATGGGGGAAACGCAAAAAATAGAGGTGGCAGCCGCAAGCGTTTTGAAAAACCAAAAAAAGCCGTGGATTACTGCCCACGGCTTTTGTAGTATTTGGTGTCGGAGACGGGACTTGAACCCGTACGGTTGCCCACACGCCCCTCAAACGTGCGCGTCTGCCAGTTCCGCCACTCCGACATGTGAACGCAAGTGGCCCTTGCACATGATATTATAACAGACAGACATTTTGAAAGCAAGTGGTTAGTGTGTGGTTAGTATTGTAGATTGTTAGTATCACGGATTTTGAGGTGATTAAAGACAGTCTTTGTAGAATGAATATAAAACCTATTGTAATCAGAAAAGATTTGAGATAGACTAACTTTACTAACTAGCATGTTGACCGTTTGTTTCTTTAGAACTAATAAAAATACATGGAGGAAAATCTGTTGTACCCTCAAACTCATGTATACTTTGCTGAAACTGTACTGGGAAAACAGGGTGATATTGTTACGTTGGGAAGTATTTTACCGGATATGCTTATCGGGAAGGATTTTAACCATAATGAAGCTCACAGCAAAGGTGTGGAGATATATAATTTTGCCGGAAAGGATAGCTTAATACTGGATTTCGGCAAGGCAGTCTCTACTCACGGGTTTAATCCAAAGGGCTTGGATTATTACGGGGATGAGAAATACCTGGATTACGAAAGAGGTTATTGTTTTGAAAAAGCAAGACCTTTTATAGCAAGAACAGTGGAAGCTTGCAATATACCCGTGGAAATGGGATGGTGGAAAGCTCATAATATTATTGAAATGGGCGTGGAAACTATTATCAGTTCAACTGATTATTATAGTGAAAGAATTAAAACTGCGCTTTATAATAGATGTCTGATCAATAAAGTAGATGAAATACTTCGTGAACTATGGAAAAAGAGCAGTCTTAACTTTGCGCGGCGGGTTGAACGGTTTGCCGGATTTGTTGAAATAGAAAGGGCTACCGCTGAATCGCTGGCTAAAAAATACTATATACAGATGCAGTTTAGACACCATGTGGAGATAGATGTGAAAATGGTTACAAAGTTAATTAATGATGCTGCGGAAAGTGTGATCTTAGACTTAAATGATTTTTTTAATATTACCTCAGGTTTGGTAAAAAATAATATTGAAGCTTTGCTCAATGAGTAGCTTTGTTTCAAAGCTTTCTTCTAAATTTTGGGTATGCGTAGTGTACTGATCATAGCCAGCGCAAGAATAAAACTGGCAACTAATAATACTATATGGCTAGGTATAAGTAAAACAATTATAGCCAGGGCGGTTCCACAAACAGTGATGGGGATACCCTGAAAGTAAGAGGGAGTGCATGACACGTTATACCGGGCCAGACGTAAGCCTCCGCAAAGTGTAAAAATACAGAAACATACCAATCCCGCCAAGCTCCAATTACCCGCCACGGAGCTGTACATCAAGGCGGCCGGCGCTATACCGAAAGAAACCATATCAGCCAAAGAATCAAATTCTTTGCCAAACGCCGATGCTGCATTATAACGGCGAGCCAGCATTCCATCGAAACGATCCATCAAAGCTGCCAAAATAATCAAGATGATGCTCATTGTGTAGTTATGGCTCAGTGTATTAGCCAGGGCTACGACGCCTAGCAGTAGATTGGCTGCGGTACATATATTGGGTACTATTGCAATCCTGCTCACATGTACACCCCTGTCTTTTCTTTTAAAGATTAAATGCGTCATTCAGATGTTCGTGTTTTCTCGTCAGGCAATATCCCTATCACAGTTTCTCCGGCTTTGACATGTTCACCCTTTTTTACCAATATTTTAGTGCCGGGTGGGAGGAATAATTCATTGCCGGAACCAAATTTAATAATACCGATAATATCACCTGCAGATAAAATATTGCCTTCATTAACCCAGCATTTTATTCTGCGAGCGATAAATCCAGTGATTTGGCAAACCATTATTTTGAAGCCATTGCTTTCAATACCGATAAAATTTTTTTCATTGATCTCCGAAGCATGGCTTTTAAAGGCCGGTATAAACTTTCCCGGACGATAATGTCTGAATTTCACTTCCCCCTGCAATGGTGACCGGTTGATATGCACATTAAAAATAGATAGAAATATAGCGACCCGGATAGTTTTATCCATAATATATTTGTCTTCAAAGGCTTCTTCTATCTCAATGATTCTGCCGTCCGCCGGTGAGAGAATCAAGTTCCCGTCTTCCGGTATGTTTCTTTTGGGATTACGGAAGAAAAATAGCACAAAAAGAAACATCAAGGCAGGAATAGGAGAAAGTATTGGGATATTACGGTACAGGTATGCGAACAGCGCAGCAAGAAGCAACAGATAATGCCAGGTTAATCGAAGACTGACGGCAGTCCTGGCAAGCATATTCTCAGATTGATTTTTATTAATCAACTCTTAGGATTTCCCCTTTACCATTTTGTTCACTTGCTAATTATATATTTAAATAATCATAACCTGTAAGGCAATTCATTGCAAGAACTAAGGTTGCTCTACCCTTATTAAATATTAATTTTATCTGCAAAACATGCTGTGATAGAATGGTTATGAAAAAAACAGGGGAATGTGAACTATGAACGCAGCCCTTTACAACCGGTACTCCGAGCATCTGGTTAAAAAATACGGGAAAAAAGTATATAAACTGCCTATTAACCTGCCGGGTACGTGTCCGAATAGAGACGGCAAGGTTGGCGAAGGCGGATGTATTTTTTGCGATGAGCAGGGCTCCGGTTTTGATTGTCTGTCTAATATGCTTTCAGTTAAACTTCAGCTAAAAGAGAATAAGGAATATTTCAGCAAACGTTTTAAAGCTGAGAAGTTTATTGCGTACTTCCAGGCTTTTACCAATACTTATCAGCCTTTTGAGCTTTTTCGGGATAATATTCTGGAAACGGTAACTGAAGATGATTTAGTCGCGATATCTATTTCAACCAGGCCGGATTGTGTTAATGATTGCTACCTGGATTTTTTGCAGGAAGTAAGAAATGATCATAAGATAGACATAAGCATTGAACTTGGCCTGCAAACCGTTAATTATCATACCTTGGTACGGGTTAACCGGGGGCACACCCTGGCCGAGTTTATTGATGCGGTTAACCGGATTAAGGCCAGGGATTTTGACGTCTGCGCCCACTTAATTCTTAATTTGCCCGGGGACAATTATCAGGACGCTGTAGAAAACGCCAAGGTCCTTTCAGCTTTACGGGTAGACTATGCCAAACTGCATTCCCTTTATGTTGTCGGGGGTACTCCTCTCGGCGACATGTATCAAAAAGGCCGGTTTGAAATTATTTCTATGCAGGAATATATCGAAAGAGTAGCATGCTTTTTAGAGTATCTTGATCCGGGAATAGTAATTCAGCGCTTGGTCGGTAAAGGGCCAAAGGATAACTTGCTGTTTTGCAACTGGGGGGTTAGCTGGTGGTTGGTTAAAAAAAAGATAGAAGACTACATGGAAGGGGAAAATATTTACCAGGGTAAAAAGTTTGATTACTTGAATGGAAAAGCGCTGAAAGGTATGTTTTAATAAAGATAGTGGTATATATGTTGATGCAATAATACTTTTCGCACATAAAGGCGCGTTTCTGGAAATGGTATTTCATCTATTTTTTCTTCACCCCCGCTGAGATTCTTCCGGTCAAGCCAGTCTTTGACGTTACCCAGCCCGCCGTTGTAAGCAGCCAGAACAAGTACGATGTCGCCGTTAAATTCTTTCCCTAGGTCTGCGATATACCATGCCCCCAGCTTTATGCTGGTTTCCGGATCTAATAACTTTTCCATACTAATTGCCGGTTCGCCTATCTGGCGGGCGATCCACTGGCCGGTCTCCGGCATGATCTGCATCAAACCGCGGGCTCCCCGGTCAGAGACGGCCCGGCTGTTAAAATTACTTTCTGTTTTCATTATCGCCACTAGAAGAAATGGGTCGACGTGATATTTATTCGCGTAGAAAAATATCGTATCCCGGTAGGGGAAAGGGTAGAAAAACCTCGCGATATTACCGGAATTAAATAATATTAACAATACTAACAGGAGGAAAAATACTCTGCGCTTAATCCTCCCTCTGTTCAACCTTTTGCGAAAGGCAGCGGCCAAAATTATCACTCCGCGAGAAACATGAATTAACTGCTTATAATATGTTATATTTGATCTGCTTCTTGAACATGTTCATTTTTTAAATCAGCCAGGTGTTGATCTATCTGTCTCTTGGTCTCTTCGGGCGAACCGTTGTTGTCAATGACCCGCCGGGCATATTTCAACTTTTCCACTTGGGGCATTTGAGCCGCCACGCGCTTTCGCGCTTCCTCATCGCTCAGGCCGTCCCGCTCAATAAGCCGTTCAACCTGTTTCTGAGCGTCTACTTTCACTACCCATATCTCGTCCACACTTTTATGCAACCCGACTTCAATCAAAAGTGGAGCGTCAATGACCAGCAATCTGTCACGGGAATCGGGAAGATTATTAAATTTAATCTTTTCACTTTCTATCGCTTCCACTATTCGTGGATGGGTGATCGCATTTAACTTGGCCAGGGCGTCCGGGTCGGTAAATACAATCGAGCTCGTTTTTTTACGGTCAAGGGTGCCGTCACTATTTAAGACACCGGGACCAAAAACCTTGACAATTTCCGCGAGAGCCGGGGTTCCGGGCTGAACAATTTCCCGCGCGACTTGATCGGCGTCAATTACTACAGAGCCCAGACTTTCGAGGTAACGGCTAACGGTGCTCTTGCCACTGCCAATATTCCCGGTGAGACCAATAACTAACAATATCGATACCCTCCAACAATATGATTTTCGTTATCTGCGCGTTAGTCATGCTAAATCTTCTGGCAGGCCGGGCAGTAGTATGAACTGCGCCCGCCTATTTTTTTTCGCAATATGTTTTGGCCGCAGCGGCGGCAAGGTTTGCCTTCCCTGTTGTAAACCCGTAAAAGCTCTTGGTAATTACCGGGCCGTCCATTTCCGTCGATGAAATCCCGCACCGTTGTCCCCCTGTTTTCTATTCCCTCCTGAAGAACATCACGAATGGCATGATGGAGTCGTGTTATTTCCCGCGGATTGAGGGTTGTTGCCAGGCGTTCCGGGTTTATTTTAGCCCGGTGCAGCGCTTCATCGGTATAGATGTTGCCCAGACCCGCGATAAAGGTTTGATCGAGCAGAAGCGGTTTAATGCGAACATGTCGCCGTTTCAGTTCTTTTTTCAAGTAACTTGTGGTGAAAACCGCGCCCAAAGGTTCTACTCCCAGGTCTTTGAACCCGGAAAGGCTATTCATGGAAGAGGCAGGTACTAACCAGATCCGGCCAAATTGCCGCATGTCGGCAAAACGCAGGTGACAGCTGTTGTCGAGTGCCAGAACTAAGTGAGTGTACTTGGACAGCGGCTCGTCTTGCTGACAATACACCAGGTTGCCGGTCATACGTAAGTGGAACAGTAAATTTAACCCGTCATTCAAGATAAACAGTAAATATTTACCGCGCCTGTTTATCTTCAATATCTTTCTACCGGTAATCTTTTCCTTGAATTCATCAATGTCCGGCGTCCGGATGATTTTAGGAAGCAATATCTGCGCTGCAATAATTTTCAACCCGATCAACTTGGGCTGGAGTGTTCGCATAACAGTTTCTACTTCAGGCAATTCCGGCATTTTATTCATCCCTTCATTTTACATCATACCAGTTTGGCCCGACTTTTATCACAACATCAAGTGGCACATCAAGTATAACAGCATTTTCCATGCACCTTTTGACTAATTGCTTAAGCTGCCCGACTTCCTCGCCTGGTGTATCGAAAATCAACTCATCGTGTACCTGAAGGATCATTTTTGCTTTAAGTCTGTGTTCAGCTATTTCCCGATGTATATTAATCATGGCAAGCTTGATGATATCCGCCGCGCTGCCCTGGATCGGCGTGTTTATCGCGGTGCGCTCACCGGCATTGCGTATAATCTTGTTGGGGCTGAACAAATCCGGAAGGTAACGGCGCCTGTTTAAAAGTGTGGTTACAAACCCGGTTTCACGCGCTTCTTTGATAACCCTGTCAATATAGCATTTGACCCCGGCATACCGGGAAAAATAGTTTTCGATGTATTGCCTTGCTTCCTGACGTCCTACTTTAATGTCCCTGGCCAGCCCGAAGTCACTTAACCCGTAAACAATCCCGAAATTTATCGCCTTTGCTCTTCTGCGCGTTTCGCGTGTCACTTCTTCAGGTGAAATAACGAATATCTCCGCCGCTGTGCGTGTATGTATATCTTCCCCGTTTTTGAACGCCTCAATCAGTACCGGGTCGCCGCTTATATGGGCGAGGATGCGCAGCTCGATCTGGGAGTAGTCCGCCGTGAGCAATAAATTCCCCGCCCGGCAGGGAATGAATACTTTTCTTATTAATCTTCCTTGCTCGAGACGGATCGGTATGTTTTGGAGATTGGGCTCCGAACTCGAAAGTCTTCCGGTGGCGGTTACTGTTTGGTGAAAAGATGTATGCAACCGTCCGGTTTCAGGATTTATCAGAGCGGCAAGTCCGTCGGTATAAGTGGATTTAAGTTTCATCAACTGGCGGTACTCCAGTACTTTCGCGACCAAACTGTGGGCGGCCGCCAGTTCTTCTAATACCCCCGCGTCAGTAGAATAGCCGGTCTTTGTTTTTTTAATTACCGGTAACTTTAGATCATCAAACAATATTTTGCCAAGCTGCTTGGAAGAATTAATGTTGAACTTGCAACCGGCAAGCTTATAAATATCACCTGCTAATTCTTCGATCAGGTCCCCCAGGGCTTTGGACATGGATTCAAGTTGAATTTTATCGACGGCCACGCCGTTGATTTCCATTTCCCCGAGCACCTCAATGAGCGGTAATTCCACATCGTAAAAGAGTCTGTCTTGTTCCTGCAGCTTTAGCTTGCCGTCTAAAAGCCCGGCTAACCGGTTGACGCAATCAGCCCGGGCTGGCAGCGCTTCATCGCCTCCGGGGAGGATTACGTTAAGATACTCTAAGGAAACGTCCTCCAGTTCCCGGTTTGGGGTGGCAGGATTAAGCAAATAGGAGGCGATCATGGTGTCGAAAGCCAAGTTTGTTAATTTAATATCGTGTTTGTGCAGAATTTTAATGATGTCTTTTCCGTTGTGGCAGTATTTTTTTATAGTTGAATCTTCACAAACGGTTCTAAGGACCTCAAGCGCTTTTCCGGGAAAACCGTCTTGTCCAGACATGTTCAGGTAGTAAGCCGTATCTCCGTCAATTGCAAAGCCGGCTGCGGTGACGCCGGAGTTTGGATTGCCGGCAAGTTCCAGCGACACCCGCCCGGAGGTCCTGACATTTTTTAAGAAGGTATTAAGTTTGTCCGGGTTGTCCAGACTTTGGTGCGCGACAGAATATGTTTCCAGATTTGATTGCTGGAGCGCTTGAACCGCATTTTGTATTGAACGGTTCTTGCTTCTTGGCGCATTATCGCCCTTGCCGTCCATGTCTTTAAAATAAATTGATTTAATCAATGTGTTGAATTCAAGTTTTTTTAATAGTTCCAGGAGTTCTTGATAATCAGGTCCGGTCCAGCGGCATTGTTCCATGTCGATTTCCACTGGCACATCACGGCAGATGGTAACAAGCTGTCTTGAAAACTCTGCTTGTTGGCCGGATTTTTTGAATAGCTGACCGGCCCGGCCGGTGAGTTCGTCGACGTGGGCAAGTATTTCCGCCAAGCTGCCGTATTCTCTAAGAAGCCTGATGGCGGTTTTTTCTCCAATTCCTGCAATGCCGGGCACGTTGTCTGAAGGGTCGCCGGTCATTCCTTTCAGGTCTATGAGTTGCCGCGGGGTAATTCCATACTTGTCCCAGACTTTTCCCTCGTCATACTGATCAATTTCGCTGATTCCTTTTTTTGTCAACATAACCCTCGTTAATGGCGAGACAAGCTGCAGGACATCGCGGTCACCGGTGACGATCAGTGTATTCAGACCGGCATCTTCAGCCTTCGCGGAAAGTGTGCCAATCAGGTCGTCGGCTTCGTAGCCTTCGCTTTCGAAAATCATAATCCGCATGGCCCGGAGTATTTCTTTCACAATTGGAAACTGGCGCCGTAAATCGTCCGGCGTGGGGTTGCGATGCGCCTTATACTGGTCGTAATCGTTGTGGCGGAAAGTTTTTTTACCGATATCGAAGGCCACTGCAATTCTGCCCGGCTGTTCTTTGGCCAGGAGTTTTAACAACATACTGGTAAAGCCGTAAACGGCATTGGTAGGTAAACCTGTGCTTGTGGAAAGCGGCGGTATCGCGTGAAAAGCCCGGTGCACCAGACTGTTGCCGTCAATAAGCATAATGGTTTCAAGAGACATGTGAATCGCACCTGCCTTGAATATACTCCCATAGTATTTCACCGCATGAACTCAAAATACCTGCTCTAAAATATACTGTTGTGATAAACAGATCTGAATAAATGTCAGGGGCAGGTTGATCTGACCAAAAATTTGCAGGACTTTAGCCGGCAAGGGCGAATAAAACCCATATCAAATAATTGAGGTGAGCGTATTGCGTAAATTATCTCTTGTTTTTACTTTTGTGTTATTTGTTATTTTTTGTTTTGCCGGACCTGTACTCGCGGGCGAAAACACGGCCATCGGGACAGAAACTTTTGAGGAGATACTGAATAATATCCAAAGCCAACACATTAGCAATCCAAACTCGGATACCCTGATCCAGGGTGCTATTGACGGTATGATTAATACTTTGAACGATCCGTATACTGTATATTTATCTCCGGAGCAATTAAAAGAATTTCAGGGTTCACTGGAAAGCGAATACGTTGGTGTTGGTATGCAATTACAGCCAGGTGAGCATTTTCCTGAAGTGATCGGGGTTATTGAAAATACTCCCGCTGAAGAGGCTGGAATTAAAGTAAACGATCAGATCATAAAAGTGGATGGAACTGATGTAATTGATGAACCCTTGGGAATGATTGTGCAAAAAATCCGCGGGCCGAAAGGGACAAAGGTCAGACTAACCGTCAGAAGGAGCGGTGCCGGTGACTTTGAACTGGAACTGGTCCGCATGAGTATCGACACGCCGACGGTAATCTGGAAAGTTCTTGATGACGGTACCGGTTATATAGGTCTTAACAAATTCGGTGTAAATACCGCCGACGAATTCGATAAAGCTTTGACAAAATTGAAGCAACAGGGTGTGACCGCTCTGATTCTGGACGTCAGGGATAATCCGGGCGGCATTTTGGGGGAAGCGGTGCGTATCGCCAGTGATTTTGTTGAGTCGGGCCAGTTGGTGACAAGTACCGTTGACAAGAACGGGGAACGTCAGGAATATCATACTAAAGGCGCTGCTATCGGCTTGGGAATACGTACGGTGGTATTAATTGACCGTAATAGCGCGAGCGCTTCGGAAATATTGGCTGGCGCGCTTCAGGACTATCATGCGGCGACTCTGATCGGCGGTACAACTTACGGGAAGGGTACTGTCCAGACCATTATCCCGCTTAAATCAGGCGGGGCCTTAAAACTGACCATTGCCAAGTATTTAACTCCAAAAGACAGGGTTGTCAACGGGATCGGCTTAAACCCGGATTATCAAGTGCTTACACCTGGTCTGCAGTTGATTGCGGCGCAGAGATTTTTGAAGCCATCTGAAAAGAATGTGGTAGAATTTGATATAGAAAAGTCAGAGGCGCAAGTTAACGGGATACCAGTAAAAATCGAACAAACGGTCATGCAAAAAAATGGCGTTACTTACCTGCCGCTTAGATTTTCTTTTGAGGCGTTGGGATACAAGGTTGACTGGCAATCTTCAAGTAATAGTGTTAGAATAACGGGGTACGGCTCTAACGCGCTTTTCAGCGCGGAGAACGGGCAGGCAGTTGTCAATGGAAAGGAGACAACAGGCTTGGACCCGCTGAAAATTGAAGAGGGGGCGACATATATTCCCCTTTCTGATTTGAATGTTTTTAATATCAGTTGCAAAACAGAAGAAAGCAACCTTTCACTTGAAAAAATGTCCGCGTCCGGGAATTAAGATTGCAGTTATGGTTCAAAGATAATTGCTACCCTGGCATAACTTATAATGGGGGAGGTGTTATAAGTGCCCAGAACTAAAAAGTCATGTCCGTGCGGTAGTGGAAAGCCTTATGAAAAATGCTGCGGTGAAAGCAAGGCCTGTTGTTCGCTCGACCAAGTCCGATGGCGGCGGGCCGGCCAGGAACTGCGCCGCAAACTGGGCGAATTTGCCGATCAGCCTTCTTTTGCATGGGACGCGGCCCGAGCCCAGGATATGTATTTAGGTTGCATGGATCAAAGATTGATGCTGCATGACGATGATTTTACAATGGAACGTTGTTTTGAATGGTTTATCTTTGATTTTTATATCTCCAGGGGGTCGACGATTATTGAAACATTCCGGGAAGAATACTCGCACCCTTTGAGTAATTATGAAAACGTTTTAGTAAAGGAATGGTCTCGTTCACGGATTTCCCTGTACGAGGTCCAAATGGTGTTGCCTGGTAAAGGGCTCGTGATCAAAGATCTTTTAAGCCGTAAGAAGCTAGTGGTTCATGATATCAACGCAGCGGCTGAGATTAAATCGGGAAGTATCTTGTTGATGAGAGTCCTCAAAGTTGGTGATGAGTACGAGTTTTCCACGAGCGGCCTGGCATTGCCGGATTGGTGCAAAGAACCGTTGTTAAGACGGCTTTATCAGGACCGTGAGGATTATTATAATAATAAGATGAAAGGGGTCAGGGGGTGGGGAACTTACCTGAAAGAACGATCCCATAAAATAAATGCCTGGGTCATGGAATTAGGAACTGATAATACCTGGTTTAACAGCGAGTCAGCCGGCATGAAGAGGGAGCAATATAAAATAAAGTTGCCTTTGAAAGACTGGCGGGAATTGATAAAGCATATTAAATGCTCAGATGAATTTGTCATTACTCAGGAATTAAGAGACCGGACAGGCGTATGCGGCGTGCTGGCCGCCTGGCTCGGTGAATCCCGTTCGATAAAGGGGCTGCGCCGGGTATTGGGCAATATAGTTCTAACACCCCGGTCCATCGTGATCACCGCAGGTTCGCCCAAGACATTATCCGCAGGAAAGAAACTCTTCATTAACGGTTTTAAGGAATTTATCGAGGATAGCGCTGAAGAAATTTCTTATCAAGCGGACGTAACGGCGGAAGCCGTTGCAGAAACTTTTCCTTGGCCTGAACCGGGTTATGCCGTTGTGGCGGTAAGCGTCAAGGAAGGGCTGGCAGCGCGTGGATATAATATTGAGCAGCAAAGAGCGGCTGCGAAGCTTTGGTTTGATTATTGCTCAAAAGAACAGCCATCTATCCGGAAAACGGCCGTGTGGGCAGCTGCGGTAATATATGCTTTTACCAGGTTGGAAAAGGAGGAGGAATTAAAACAACAAGATTTGGCGGGACAATATGGCGTTGCTTCTTCGACGATCTCGTCAAAGTACCGGTTGCTGTGCCAGTCATTGGAGCTTGTGACTTATGACGAGCGTTATTCTACAAAAGGACCGCCTTTGAAAAGATTAAGGGGAAATAGGGGTGAGCATCCCTGACTGGGTTGATTGAAGAAGTTTTTACAGCCATTACAAATGTGATATCAGCCATGGGGTATTGGGCAATTGCGATTGGCATGGCTTTCGAAAGCGCCAACATCCCCTTGCCGAGTGAAGTGATTTTGCCGTTTGGCGGTTATCTCGTGTCTACCGGCAGACTGGAGTACTTCATGACGGTATTGGCGGGAACAATCGGGGGTATGGTGGGCTCGGCAATTTCATATTATCTCGGCGTCTTGGGGGGAAGGCCATTCCTGGCCAGGTATGGGCGGTATTTTGGTTTCTCTATGAAACACCTGGCGGTGGCTGAAAGATGGTTTGAGCAATACGGTGAGGCGACAGTTTTTTTTACCCGGCTGATGCCTATTGTGAGAACTTTTATCTCACTGCCGGCTGGAATTGCCAAGATGAATTTCAATAGGTTCTTGATATATTCTTTTTTAGGTTCACTCCCGTGGAGTCTGCTGCTTGTTTATATCGGCCTAAAACTTGGACAAAACTGGAAAACGATTGAGTTTTGGTTCCACCGCCTGGATGTTGTGGTGGTACTTGGTATTGTTGCCGTAGTTGTTTACCTTTGGCGCAAAAAACGGTGATAGAAGTGTGCGATAAAATTTTTTCTTATTTTAATAATATGGATTTGGCAGGCTTTAACCTGGTAAATCACACCCTTCATAACTCTGTCTTAAATAAATTCATGCCCTTTCTCAGCAACGCGGGTGTAGGCGGACTGATCTGGATTATTATCAGCCTGATCTTATTTGCTACCGGAAGGCCCGCGGTTAGAAAAACAGCTTTTCTGATGCTGGTTGCGGTCATGGCTAGCTATCTGACGGGCGAATGTTTTAAACATCTCTTTCAGAGACTTCGTCCTTTTGAAACATTAACGGGCGTGGAACTGCTGGTAAAGCCGGTCCACTCCTTTTCATTTCCGTCAGAGCACGCGGCTAATGCTTTTGCTGCCGGGCTTGTACTGATGCGCAAGTTGCCCGGTTTTACCTGGTTCTTTATCCTGCTTGCGGTGGCAATGGCTTTTTCCAGAGTTTATGTAGGGGTTCATTATCCATCTGATGTACTGGCTGGTTCTTTGCTGGGGTTGGCTTGCGGCGCCTTAGTCTTAAAGTATGAAAATAATTTCTTTCGAAAAAATTGGGGTTGGCAGCAGGAAAACTGGCGTAAGTATTAATTCTTATTGAATTCTATTATCGCAAAATACATAGAATATTTATAGATACATTAATTACAGGGGGAGTCGGCCATTGTCTTCCCAGAAATTATCAAGGATTACTAATATCTGGTCAAGGGTAATTGAAAGCGAAAACGGCAGCCTGTCAACCAAGGTTGTGATAGAGGCCACTGAAGTAATTAAACATGTGGTCAGCAGGGTTGGAAATGATCTTATCCTGGAGTCTGCCGGTGTCGCAGTCAATATGCCGGAGGGGTTAATTGAAGTAAACGACGGTCTGGTCAGGGAGATATTTTTAGAGCAAACCGGCGCCGGTGAAGCGGTGGTGCGAATTGTCGCCGAACATCCATGCGAATATAAGGTGATAGAAACTGAGGGCATACCGGCGAGCACCGCGGTTATCCTGAACCGTGCTTACTTGACAAATTTGATGAGGAATAAAAAGATTGTGATTGATCCCGGGCACGGGGGAGATGATTGGGGAGGGAAAGGTCCGGTTAACCTTGTGGAAAAAAATGTTGTTGTATTAATCGCAAGAATATTAGCCGATATATTTAACAAGGTTGGAGCGCAAGTTTTTCTGACCAGGACTGGCGATGAAAATATAAGGTTTGAAAAACGGTTTGGGTTGGCATTAAAGGAGAAGGCTGATCTGTTTATTGGCATTCACACCTATTCCGCAAGGAACAGTAAGGTTAGCGGCGCCTCGGTGCGCTACAAACCGTCCTGTGACCGTAGCCGCACTATTGCCGGCATGATAGACAAAGAATTGGTTAAAAAATTGAAAGTTGAGGACAGAGGTGTTAAAGAATCTCCGGATTTAGTCTTTCCCGGCGGCGTTCCCGGCGTGGAAGTGGAAGTTGTGACGATAACCAATTGGGTTGAGGAAGGTCTTTTACGTAGTCCCACCATCCATAAAAAAGCGGCGGAAGGTATATTTATCGGGGTAAAAAATTATTTTGCCGCCGCCGGTCAGCAGAATGAGGTGGTACAGTGATTTTAGGCAGGATCCCAATCAGGACACATATAATTACCGAAAAAGATGACATGGTTGATGTGGTGAAAAAATATACCGGCGAGGTCGCGGAAAAAGGCGATATTATTGCCATGGCTGAAAGCGTGGTGGCGATCACGCAAGGCAGGGCTATTTTGCCGGATACCATTAATCCGGGTCTATTGGCAAAGTTTTTGTGTCTTTTCCCGGGGAAAGACGGGAGCCTTGCCACACCTCGGGCAATGCAGTTGGCGATCCAGGAAGTTGGCAAAACCCGGATCATGCTTGGCGCCATTGCGGCGGTTATTGGTAGGATTATTCGCCGCAAGGGAGATTTTTACCGGATTGCAGGCCGTCAGTTAGCGCAAATCGATGATGTGGCCGGGACCATGTGGCCTTTTGAAAAGCACATTATACTCGGGCCCAAAAACCCGCATGATGTGGTAAGAAAGATAAAGGATGTCACTGGCGTGGAAGCAGTCATCACTGATGTGAATGACATTAGAAAAGTTGATATTTTAGCCGCTTCGGAGGGAGTTGACCAGAATAGTCTGATTAAAGACCTGGAAGATAATCCTTTTGGTAATGATGACCAGCAAACACCGATCATTGTTTTAAAAATGGCTAAGAACAATCCATGAAAAACTTTGAGTCAATCCGCCAGCCCGTTATTAACGGGCTTTTTTTCGCTCTCGGATCTTGTTTGAATAACGTTATCAACTTTTGAGATAATAATTTTAAAGCCGCACTGGCGGTTTTTTGTTGCCGGGAAATTAAAGGGGGTTAAAATATGCTGGCGCGCTTTCATCGCAAAGTTCTTTTTATTTTAGTTGTAACTATATTATCTATTGCGCCTGGAGCGGCATATGCGGGATTACCCAGGGTCACCGCGGATGCCGCCGTGCTGATTGATGTTGAGACCGGACAGATTTATTTCGCCAAAAATCACACGGTAAGACGCGAACCGGCCAGCCTCACGAAGATTATGACGGCAGTAATAGCTTTAGAAAATGGCGACTTAAACGATGTTGTCACAGTCGGGGGGAAGGCCGCCGCTGTCTCAGAGGGATCTACCATCGAACTCAACAAAGGTGAAAAAATTACTCTCGGAGAATTATTGAAAGCGGCGCTTGTCTGTTCCGCCAATGATTCTACCGTGGCCATAGCTGAGCATGTGGGCGGCAGTCATGACCGTTTTATTGCCCTGATGAACAAGAAGGCGGGCGCATTGGGGCTGTTAGGCACAAGATTTGCCAATACCAATGGCTACCATGATCCGAACCATTATACAACTGCTTACGACCTGGCGGTTCTTACGAGATACGCTCTGGGCATCCCGAAGTTTAACGAGTTGGTTCAAACCAGGGAAACAACAGTGAGGTGGACAGAACCGGCTGACAGGGGGGAAAAAATTGGTAATACTAACCGCTTGCTTACCAGTGGTTATGAGGGAGTGGATGGAGTGAAAACCGGTACCACGTCAATGGCCGGCAACTGCCTGATTGCTTCTTCTACCAGAGATGGACGCCGACTGATAGCTGTCGCGCTGCACAGTGACGACCGCTACCAGGATTGCGCCAGAATGTTCGATTATGGTTTCAACGTAATCCGTCCATTATCGATAATAACTTCAGGACAAGCAGTTGCAAACCCGGTCGTCGAAGGCGGTGTCAGCCCGGCGGTTGAAGCGGTGGCTGAGAAAGAACTGCAAGTCCGCATGGACCCGGAGGAGATTCCTAAACTGGAAAAACGGCTCCATATTAATGAGCCGTTGGCCGCGCCAATAAAAAAGGGACAGAAGTTAGGCGAGGTTGTCTATACTTATAAAAATCAGGAACTGGGCCGCGTGAATCTGTTGGCAGGCGCCGATGTCCTCAGAAAAGGCTGGCACAGGCAGATTTGGGACAAGTTGCGCTACGGCATTTGAGTTCGCATAATAGCTTGACATTTTTATAGCTATCTGTCAAAATAATTACTGATGGGCGGGTAGTTCAGTGGGAGAACGTCTGCTTGACACGCAGAAGGTCGTAAGTTCAATTCTTATCCCGCCCACCAACTTTCATAGTTAGCGGTAACTGGAGGGGTTCCCGAGTGGCTAAAGGGAGCAGACTGTAAATCTGCCGTCGACGACTTCGCTGGTTCGAATCCAGCCCCCTCCACCAAAATGGTCCTTAATCTTCCTTCCTATGGCCAGGGGGGATTTTTTATATTACACTCTTTAAGTTTTTCCAGACAGAGGTGAGTTTTGTGAGACGTTTACTAATTCTTATTCTAGTATTGTCAATTGTCCTTACCGGTTGTACCTTGATGCAAAATTCTGAGGCGCCGAAGAAAACGTTCACTGAACAAGATGTGCGCAGCGCCGTAACTGAACTGATTAACGGGATAAACGACGGAAATACTGAGGTTGTTAAGAAATATGTTGGTTCCGCCAGTCCTATCGCAGAAAAATTAATTGAAAAGTTAAAAGGCAATGTCAAGCTGTCTAATATCCGTGATATTTCTATTCAGGGGACAAGAGCGCAAGCGACTGTTACTCTGGAGGTGGTTCCATTAAAAGTATCTAAAGATGTTACTTTGAATTTTGACGCGATAGATGTTCTACTGTTAAACAGTCCACTCGGTTTATTGTCAATTCTTCTTTAAATGTAATTATTTGTGGAGTGCTTTTTCACTTCTTTTTTTCTAACCCGCATGTTATAAAAGGAAATGGTTGTAAATATTTGCTGACTAAAATAAAATAGATGTGTTAATACTCTAAATTAGGGAGGCATTTATAACGTGAATAGCTTAAAGGTTTGGCTTTTGATGGGCGCGTTATCAATCATCCTAGTGTTGATTGGCGCAGCTGTCGGCGGCAGATCCGGGGCGATGTTGTTTTTTTTAATTTCCTTGGGTATGAATTTTTTCAGTTACTATTTCAGCGACAAGGTTGCTATTTCCATGACCCGCTCGCAGCCTGTATCCGAAGCTGAAGCGCCTGAATTATACGATATAATGCGGAGATTGACTAAGCAGGCGGGGATGCCCATGCCCAGGCTTTATATAACCCCGTCACAGCAACCTAACGCTTTTGCCACGGGAAGAAATCAGTCCCATGCGGCTGTGGCTGTTACCGAAGGACTTTTCCGCATTTTGAACCGGGATGAGTTGGAAGGTGTCCTGGCGCACGAACTTTCACACATAAGAAATAAAGATATTCTTATTGGCGCTATAGCTGCCGCTTTTGCGGGCGCGATTACCATGATAGCGAACATAATTCAATGGGGAGCTATTTTTGGTATGGGCCGCGATGACGACGAGGGTGGCGGCAGCTTTATTGGAGCGATCTTATTGGCTGTTATAGCGCCGATAGCGGCGCTGATTATTCAAATGGCGATTTCCCGCTCGAGGGAGTACCTGGCTGATCAAACCGGCGCCCGTATAGCAGGCAAATCCGGAGGCCTGGCAAACGCCTTGCTCAAGCTGGAGAGTGCGGCTCAT
This sequence comes from Pelotomaculum isophthalicicum JI, assembly GCF_029478095.1. NCBI lineage: Bacteria > Bacillati > Bacillota > Clostridia > Eubacteriales > Desulfotomaculaceae > Pelotomaculum > Pelotomaculum isophthalicicum. Next base: position 18,791 of record NZ_JAKOAV010000016.1, read on the forward strand.
AGAATTCCGATGCAGGTAAATCCCGCGACATCGCACCTTTTTATTATTAATCCGTTTTCGGGTGCATCAATAAACCGTTTATTCAGCACTCACCCGCCTATCAGCGAAAGGGTAAAGCGGCTGGAAGATTTGCGTATTTAATATAAAATTTATTAATCACGCATACACTATTGCAAGAGGTGGTGATAGCCGGTGGCCCAGATTATTTCTATAGGTTCCACGCAGCATATTGATTTGTTAAAGGATAAACTGGGCAGGGGATTAATGATATTTGAAAGAAATGGGTTTAAGATTAATCTGGAAGAAAGGTCAGATGGCAAGTTTACCTTTTTTTCTTGTTGTTTAGACGGTTTCCCGGAATACTGTCAGTTGGAAGATGATCCTCAAATTATCATAAAGAAATATGTGGCGGATTTAATATCTGATATTATTCTGTCTCATTGGGAAGTTTTTTTGTTAAAAAATATTATCTGTGAAAATTATTATTATTATGGGGATGAAGAAAAGAAAATAATATATAATTATGCGTTGCAACACATTAACAGGAAATCAAATGAGCCGCGTAAATCGGTTTACTGGTTTAACAGAAAGAGAAGGATTCTTAATAAGATATTGGATTATTTAAAACTTAACAACAGTATTATCATTGATGGTTTTATCCGGTTCAGACTTAAAGAATATATTAATGAATTAAAAGATGCGACGGATAAAGCTGTAGATGACTTTCTTCTGGAAAGGGAATATAGAGAGTTTATTGAATTACTAAAATATTTTGTGGAGATTCAAGAGCCTCGCGCTTATATGGTTCATGTCCTGATAAATAACGTTGGAGCTTTTAAGCTGTATGACGATAAGACGCAACCTGTCAGGAGCGATTATCTGGGTGGTTTTTTGGTTGACATGATGGATAGCGAAATAAATTATGAAGATATGTTGGTAAGTGCTCTTGTTACAATTGCCCCCCAGAAAATTATTTTTCATCATAAAAAGAATGACAGGTATTCGGCAACGATAGAAACCATAAAAAAAGTATTTGACGGCAGAGTCAGTGAATGCCCGGGTTGTGAACTATGTACTCCATTGAATAATTAAATGTTAGAAATTTCTACTTCATTAGATTTATTGACAAATATCCAGCTAATCAATATAATACTGCTGTAATAATATCAATATTAGAAACAGGTGTTGAAAAGGAAGAGTAGACCTGTCTTGGCCATCAGAGAGAAAGTGTCATCGGCTGCAAGCACTTTTGGGTACTATGGGTTGAAAACCACCTTGGAACCGCCGGCTGAAATCACCAGTAAGCCGCGCCGGAGGCAGCCGTTAACTGTCGTAAAAGAAAGTATATACCCTTAATCAGGGTGGAAACGGGAATATCCCGTCCCTGACAGTTGTCAGAGGCGGGTTTTTCATTTTGCAATAATATGTTTTAGGGGGAAGTGTTAATAATGAGTGCTGTCGATAATATTAAAATTGTTTTACCTGATGGAGCAGAGAGAGAATACCCGGCGGGAACAACTCTTTTTGAAATAGCGAAGAGCACTAGCCCCCGCTTGGCCAAAGAGGCTCTTATCGCCAGAGTGAACGGCGAGTTGATGGATTTGGCGAATCCCATGATGGCTGATGCTTCCGTGGAGTTTCTTTCCTTTGAAGATGAGGCGGGGAAACGGGCTTACCGCCACAGTACCGCGCATGTTATGGCGCAAGCGGTGCAAAAGTTGTTTCCCGGCACAAAGTTCGCAATCGGGCCGGCTATCGCCGATGGCTATTATTATGACTTTGATACCAGTGAAACGTTTACACCGGATGATTTGGGTAAAATAGAGAAAGAGATGGAAGCCATAATCAAGGCCGATTATCCGTTTGAGCGTTTTGAACTCCCCCGGACGCAAGCCCTGGATTTCTTTAAAGAAAACGGGCAGAACTACAAAGTTGAATTGATCGAGGACCTGCCGGCTGACACTGTACTCTCATTCTATAAACAGGGTGATTTTACCGATTTATGCGCGGGACCTCATGTTCCTTCCACCGGGAGACTTAAATCTGTAAAATTAATGAACGTGGCAGGCGCGTATTGGCGGGGCAATGAGAGAAACAAAATGCTTCAGCGTATTTACGGCACATCGTTTCCGAAAAAATCCATGCTTGATGAATATCTTTTCCGGATTGAAGAGGCCAAACGGCGCGATCACCGCAAGCTCGGAGCCGAACTGGATTTGTTCAGCATCATGGATGAGGGGCCTGGTTTTCCTTTTTTCCATCCTAAGGGAATGATTCTGCGTAACGAACTGGAGAAATATTGGCGGGAAGAACATCAAAAGAGGGGCTACCAGGAAATACGCACACCGATTATTCTAAACAGGTCTTTGTGGGAGAATTCAGGACACTGGGATCACTACCGCGAGAATATGTATTTCACGAAGATAGATGAAGGTGATTACGCGGTTAAGCCGATGAACTGTCCGGGCAGTATCCTGATCTACAAGAACAAGCTGCACAGTTACCGCGAACTGCCGATCAGGCTTGCCGAGCTGGGCCTGGTGCACCGTCACGAGCTTTCCGGCGTGCTGCATGGTTTGATGCGGGTGCGGTGCTTTACTCAAGACGATGCCCATATTTTTATGCTCCCGGAGCAGATTAAAGAGGAAATTATCGGGGTTATCGACTTGGTAAACGATTTTTATAAAGTATTTGGTTTTAACTACTTTGTGGAACTGTCCACAAAACCTGAAAAAGCGATGGGATCGGATGAAATCTGGGATATGGCCACCGATGTGCTGCGGGACGCTCTTGACGCCAGGGGATTGAAATATAAAGTCAATGAAGGGGACGGAGCGTTTTACGGCCCCAAGATCGATTTCCATCTGGAAGATTCGCTTGGCCGCACCTGGCAGTGCGGCACTATCCAGCTGGACTTTCAGATGCCGGAGAAATTTAACTTGAGCTACGTGGGTGAGGATGGTCAAAAACACCAGCCCGTGATGATCCATAGGGTGGTTTTCGGCAGTATTGAAAGATTTATCGGCATTCTGACAGAACACTTTGCCGGGGCTTTTCCAACCTGGCTGGCGCCGGTCCAGGTGCGTGTGATTCCTATCACCGACCGGCACGCTGAGTATGCCCGCAATGTCGTCAAGAGGTTGGAGGAAGCCGGCATCAGAGTTGAACTGGATACGCGTAATGAAAAAGTAAATTATAAAATACGTGAAGCGCAAACCCATAAGATACCTTATATGCTGATTACCGGGGACAAAGAAATAGAGCGGGACGGCGTTGCCGTGCGGCACCGCGCCAAGGGCGATCTCGGGGCCATGCCGCTCGGTGAGTTTGAAGGGAAACTGCTGGAAGAGATCAGGACCAAAGAACGTTAATTAGACACGAAAACGCTCCGGTTTACCCGGAGCGTTTTTGTGTCTAATGATGTGGAAAAAAGATATTTACCGGTAGTAAAAGGATATTTTAACCTTGAAGTTGAATAAATTTTGGAGAAATATTAATGCCATTCCCAAATAAATAAAGGTGTTAAGCATGTCAGATAATTCCGGCTATACCATTAAAAAAGAGTTGGAACAAATCCGGTACCGCCGGCACCAACTGTTGATAATTTGCGGCGTTAATCGTACTAAAATTATCCAGGATATAACCAGAGAACTTGCTATTCCCCGTATAAACCTGAGTTTAAAATTAAGCGAAGAATTGCTGGAGGTGCCGGTTGCCCGGCGCAGCCGGAAAGTAAGCCAATTAGTAGATAAGTTAGTAAGCGAGAGTACAGGGGAAATCTTATGCTTTGAACATATCGAATTACTGTTCCATCCATTGTTGCAACAAGACCCTATGAGGATATTGGAAAATATCAGCCGCAACAAAATTATTCTTGTTTCCTGGAACGGTCATTATGCAAATGGCAGATTAACCTATGCCGAGCCGGAACACCCGGAATATCGCGCGTATAACGAACTGGAAGCGAGCGTTTTTGCCATTGACTGAGCGGAGGGATGAAAAGGATGAAGTATAGTGATCTTATTCATTTTGAACCTATTGAATCAGTAGTACAGTTGCGGGAATCAAACTCAAAGGAATATGCCTTCCAGTTATTAGATACTTATGTCATTTCAGAACGTATGGCGGAGTCCATCGATGAAATCATTATCGAACAGCTTCAATACGACCACCATGCTGATAATAAGGGGCTTTTGGTAGTCGGCAACTACGGAACCGGAAAATCTCACCTGATGAGTGTTATAGCCACCATTGCCGAGCAAGAGGGAGTCAGTGAACGTATAACCGATAAACGGGTAGCGTCCAAAGCAAAGGAAATCGAAGGCAAATTTCAGGTGATCCGTACCGAGATTGGCGCTTCCATCATGTCCTTGCGGGATATCCTTTGCGGCTACATCGAGGACCACCTGGCTGAAATCGGTGTGGATTATCAATTCCCCCCGGCCAATCAGGTGCGTAACAATAAAGACGCCTTTATTGGAATGATGGCGGCCTTCCATGAAGTATATCCCGGCCATGGTTTACTGCTGGTGGTGGACGAACTGTTGGATTATTTACGGGCACGCAAAGAGCAGGAGATTATCCTGGATTTAGGCTTTTTGCGCGAGGTGGGCGAAATCTGCCGCACCACACGCTTCCGCTTCATTGCCGGTATACAGGAAATGTTATTTGACAACCCCAAATTTCAATTTGTAGCCGGGCAGTTGCGCCGGGTCCGGGAACGTTTCGAGCAAGTGCAAATCATACGGGAAGATATCGCCTATGTGGTATCCCAACGACTGTTAAAGAAAGATGATCGCCAAAAGGCTCTTATTCGTGAGCACCTGCAAAAGTTTTCCGCCCTTTATGAAAAATTGAATGAGCGCCTGGAAGAATATGTTTCTCTATTTCCCATCCACCCGGCTTATTTGTCTACCTTTGAAAAGGTTATGGTGGCGGAAAAACGTGTAATTCTTAAAACCATCAGTTATGAAATGAAAAAACTCCTGAACCGGGAAGTTCCCGGTGATCAACCTGGTTTAATATCCTATGACAGCTACTGGCCATATATTGAAAATGATCCCTCACTGAAAAGCAACCCCGATATCAGAGAAGTTATGAGCAAATCCAAAATATTACAGGACCGCATTCAAAATGCCTTTACCCGTCCGGTTTATAAACCAATGGCTTTGCGCATTGTCCGGGCACTGTCCGTGCACCGGTTAACCACCGGGGATATTAACGCCAGGCTGGGTGTTACCTCAGAAGAACTGCGGGATAACCTCTTTCTTTATGTGGCGTTGCCGGAGGAAGATTCAACATTTTTGCGCACCACCATTGAAACAGTGTTAAAAGAGATTTTAAAAACCGTAAGCTGGCAGTTTATTTCCTTTAATGAAGCCAATGGCCAGTATTATTTGGATTTAGGCAAAGTAGAGGCCATTGACGATTTGATTGAGCAAAAGGCCGGGGGGCTAACAACAGAGCAATTGGATCGCTACTATTTTGAAGCGCTTGCCCTGGTGACCGACAGCGCCAAAAATACCTACGTTACCAACTACCGCATCTGGCAGCATGAACTGCCCTGGTGGGAATGTAAGGTAACACGCCAGGGATACCTGTTCTTCGGCGCGCCCAATGAGCGTTCCACCGCCCAGCCGCCCCGGGATTTTTATATCTATATGCTGCAGCCTTTTGATCCGCCGAAGTTTAAAGACGAGGAGCGGGCAGACGAAGTATTCTTTAAGTTAAAGCACAAAGACGAGATGTTCCTGCGGGCTCTTTCCCTCTATGCCGGCGCCAAGGAATTGAGCGCCGTCGCCGCTTCAGGAACCAAGCATTTATATGAAGGGCGCGCCGGGGATAATTTAAAGCTGCTGACCAAGTGGCTGCGGGAAAACCTTTTGAGTGCTTTTGAAGTCACTTATAAAGGCATCACCAAAAAGGTGGTTGACTGGGTTAAAACTATGCCGCCCCAAGCCAGTGTAAGGGAAATTATTGATGCTGTGGCCGCCGCCTGCTTGTCATCCTGCTTTGAAGAAAAATACCCGGATTACCCCCATTTCAGCAAGTTGAATATGCCTTTAACCAGGGAAAATCTGCCCGGGTATGTGCAGGATGCTTTAAAAAGTATTGCCGGAGCTAAAACCAAGAGCGGGACGGCCATTCTGGACGGACTGGTGCTGCTGGAAAATGAAAAGTTGGCTCCCCGCCGGTCCGGCTATGCCAGATGGATTTTAGATAAACTGGCGGAAAAGGCGCATGGTCAGGTAGTAAACCAGTCGGAGTTCATAGAAACGGTCTACAGTTGTCAGGGAACAGAGGATATAAAGTTAACCACCGCCTTTAAATTGGAACCGGAACTGCTGGTGGTGTTGCTGGCAGCGCTGGTCTACAGCGGCGATATTGTGGTGACAGTATCAGGGATCACCTATGATGCCATGAAGATGGAGCAGTTAATCAAGCTGCCCTTAAGGGAACTTAAGGATTTCAGCCATATTAAAAAGCCCAGCGGGCTGCCGGTGCCCGCTTTACAGGCACTCTTTGACCTGTTTGGTATTTCCGACGCGCTGTTGCAACAAAATGCCCTGGCGAAGGGTATTGAAGAGTTGCATAAGTATGCCAACAACCGGTTAATCAATACTGTAAACATTTTGCAGGTGGTTCGCACAGGCATTCCCTGCTGGGACGGCGTTATTTTATCCGCCGCCGAACAGCGGCAGTATAAAGAGAAGCTGGAAGATCTAAAAGCCTTCCTTGAGGCAGTGCTGGTTTACAACACTCCTGCCAAATTACACAACTTTAAGTTTACCGTAGAACAAGTGACCGAAAAGCGAGAAGCGCTTAACTTAGTTAAACAGTTGGCAGAGTTGCAGCAGCGGGTGACACAAATCTCCAGTCAGGCCAACTATCTAGTTGCCGCCCAGCAGCATTTACCCCTGGACCACCAGTGGCAGGAGGATGTGGAAGTAGCCCTTGGCGACTTGCTTCATGCCCTGAAAGGGGGGAAATCCTGCGAGGCGGAACTGAAGCAAATCCGGGTATTGAAGGAACAGTACCAGGAATTTTATTTGGTCATGCACAACAGAGCCAGGCTGAATGCCACTGAGGAGAATCAAAAAAATATTTTGCTGAATGATCCGGGGGTATCCGCTTTAAAACAACTGGCTACAATTGATTTACTGCCGGAAAACCAGTTAAGCCGGTTGTTAAACCGGGTTAATTCCCTGAAAACCTGCTGGAGCTTGACTAGAAAAGACCTGGAATATCATTCCATCTGCCCGCATTGCAAGTTCCGTCCCAAAGACGAGCAGCCCGGCGCGGTGAAAAACCTGAACGGCCTGGCGGACAAGCTGCAAGGACTTCTGGACGATTGGACCGGGATGCTGCTGGATTACTTCAACGACCCGGAAGTAAAGGAAAATATCACTTTATTGAAACCGGAGCAGCAAGAGTTAGTCAACGCGCTGCAGGTGCAAAAGGAATTAACACTGCCTATTGATATTAAACTGGTTCAAGCCATTAAGGAACTTTTACAGGGTATTGAGCGGATAGAAATTACCATGGACGATTTAACGGAGATGGCGGGCAACGGCAGTCCCCTGACCGTCGAAGAGGTAAGGCAGCGTTTAGAGAAGTTATTGAAGGATCGCATAGGCTCCCAAGCTGCCAACCGTGTACGCATTATGCTCGGTCATAAGTAATGGAGGGGAGAAGAACTTGGTTTTCAAGGATACGAAACAAATAACGATGTTAGATCATGAGCAAGACACCGAAGATCAACCGGTAACCTGCCTGGGGATGACCTTTGCCGATGACGAGGCCCGCCGGGCGTATTTTACGGAGGAACTGCGCAGAAGACTGCCTGAATTAAGACAAATGGAAGGGTTTCCGATTGGTGAGGATGAAGACATCCTCGCCCTTTCGGACCCGCCTTATTATACTGCTTGCCCGAATCCGTTCATACCGGATTTTATTAAATATTGGAAAGAGGAAAAGAGAAAGTTATATGGTGAAGACCAAGAGGAGTATCACAGGGAACCTTTTGCCGCGGATGTATCGGAAGGGAAGAATGACCCGATTTATAACGCGCATAGTTACCATACCAAGGTGCCTCATAAGGCGATTATGCGGTACATCCTGCATTACACAGAGCCGGGAGACGTGGTCTTTGACGGGTTTTGCGGAACGGGGATGACGGGGGTAGCGGCCCAACTGTGTGGAGACCAAAGCGTAATTGCTTCACTTGGCTATAAGTTGACCGAAGATGGGTACATCCTGGATGAAAACAAGCAGACGGTCTCTCGGTTTGGATGCCGGCACCCTGTTCTGAACGACCTTTCGCCCGCCGCAACTTTGATCGCCGCAGGCTATAACCTGACAGCCGATGCAAAAGGGTTCGCCCGGCATGCCAAGATGCTTTTGGACAAGTTCAACAGTGAATACGGGTGGATGTATGAAACGCGGGACCCCAAAACTGGCGCAGTTTGTCCGGTTGACTTCACAGTTTGGACCGAAGTATTCAACTGTCCTCATTGCTCCGGGGAATTGGAATTCTGGAGTCTGGCCTATGACGAGGCGTCAGGGAAGTTTGAAGACCGACTCACCTGTCCTCACTGTTCGGCGGATATTTCTAAACGTGACCTCGTTAGACTCACAACCACTTACTACGACAATACGGTCGGGTCAATCCGGACGCGGCAGGTCTTGCGTCCGGTCGATATCCGATACCAGCACATGGGAGTCAAGAAGAGCAAAAAACCTGATCAAGATGATAATGCCGTCCTGGAGAGAGTTGAAAAACTGATGGAGGATATCTATTACCCCACTGAATTGATGATGTTTGTTCCGGAGGGGGAAGAATGGGGCGATGACTTTCGACCAACAATCAGCCGTGTTCACGATTTTCATTTGCCGCGCCAGCTCGTCGCCTTCTCTCTGCTATGGCAAATGACGGATGACCTCCCCAGTGAGGAAATGAAGCGGCTCTGGCGGTTTACATTACAGAGCGTCCTTGTGAGCTTCACCCGCCGAAATAGGTTTTTAAAGAATGCCTATTCTCAGGTTAATCGTGCACTGAGCGGTACGTTGTATATGGGCTCAACAGTCAGCGAGCCAAGCCCCACCTATGTATTGACCGGCAAGATTAAAAGATTTGGCAACGCTATTCCAAAGGGCGGCTCTCCGGCAGTCATAACCACGCAATCTCTCGCCTCAGTGTTGATTCCGGATAACTGCGTCGATTACGTGTTCATCGATCCGCCCTTCGGCGACAACTTACCCTATGCCGAGTTGAATTTCCTGTGGGAGGCGTGGCTTCGGGTATTCACCAATGCTGGTCAGGATGCGATTGTCAGTAGGAAGTGGAAAAAAGACTTGGCCGTTTACACGAACATGATGACGTCCTGTCTGAAACAGGTTTATCGCATCCTCAAGCCGGGCCGGTGGGTTACGGTGGAATTTCACAATTCAAAGAACGCCGTATGGACTGCGATACAAGAAGCACTGGGACGCGCCGGCTTCATCATTGCTGACGTAAGTGTCCTCGACAAGGGGATGAGGACCAAGAAGCAGTTGCATGCCAGAGCGGTTGACAAAGACCTGGTCATATCGGCCTACAAACCGAACGGCGGGCTCGAGCAAAGATTCCAGCTCATAGCCGGAACTGAAGAAGGGGTCTGGGATTTTGTCCGGACTCACCTGCGCCGGCTCCCCGTCTTTATTGTCAAAGACGGGACAGGACAAGTGATAGCGGAAAGACAGCAGGTCTTATTATTCGACCGCATGGTTGCTTTTCATGTTCAACGTGGAGTTACCGTTCCCCTGTCTGCAGGCGAATTTTATCAGGGGCTGGCCCAGCGCTTTCCCGAGCGTGACGGCATGTACTTCCTGATGGACCAGGTGGTTGAATACGAGCGCCTGCGTGTGGCCTCCCGTGAGATAATACAACCCGAATTCTTTGTCTCCGATGAATCATCGGCCATCCAATGGCTCAAAGAGCAGCTTGCCAGAAAACCACAGACTTTCAGGGAGCTTCAGCCGCAGTTTATGCGTGAAACGCAAGGTGGTTGGCATAAATACGAGAAACCTCTGGAGCTTTCGGTATTGCTCGAGCAAAACTTCCTTCGCTACGACGGCAGTGATGAATTACCCAGCCAGATTCACAGCTACCTGTCTACGAATTTCAAGGACCTCAGAAAATTGGCCAAGGACGATGAGACCCTTCGTAGTAGAGGGAAGGATCGCTGGTATGTTCCGGACCCCAATAAACAGGCTGACTTGGAGAAGTTGCGCGAGAAATCCCTGCTGCGCGAATTCGCTTCATATATTGAAGAAATAAAGAAAAGCAAGAGAAAATTAAAGCTGTTTCGTACCGAGGCCATCCGGGCCGGCTTTAGAAAGGCCTGGGGAGATAATGATTATCAAACAATTGTCGAGATTGGCCGGCGTTTGCCGGAAAGCGTCCTGCAAGAGGACGATAAATTGTTGATGTACTACGACAACGCGCAAATCCGGCTGGGGATGTAATGTGAGTAATCTCGTGGTTTAGTACATAATTATGCTATAATAATAGCATAATTATTGACGAGGTGTTGATATTATGCCACAAATTAGACCAATTACCGATCTGAGAAATACCAATGAAATTTCAGAAATATGCCATAAACCAGGAGAACCGGTTTTTATTACCAAAAACGGATATGGTGATTTGGTTGTGATGAGTATAGAAACCTATGAGCGTCAGTTTGCTCTTGTTGAGGTTAACAAAAAGCTCACTGATGCCGGGAAAGAGCTTGCGCAGGGAGTTCCTTTAACACAAATTATACTTAAAGAATCACAATACCGCTTTTTGACTGAAGTTGCCGGATTGAAGGGTATAAGTATATCTGAGGTAATCCGGCAATTGGTCGACGAAAAGCAGTGTGAGATTTCATATGCCCAGGCTGAGGGAGCCGTGGAAATGAGTAAAGGTGCTGTTGCTGGAGATGGTAGTAACGTTCACCATGACGAGGTTTTATGTGAATAAGATAGTATTTGCAGCCTTCTTGCGTTATATACGCAAGGTATAAAGGCGTTTGGGCATGGGATTTGGTGTCATTAGCTGGTAGTGCCGGCTTGCTTGAAAAATGTACAAAAGAGCTGAGGGACTTGTTACGCCGTCTTTCTCTATATTATATTGAAACTAGGTATCCCGATAAACGTGCCGTTCTGGAAGCCAAATGCACTAAAGAGCATACGAAAGAAATTCTGGAACGCTCAAAGGGGGCTGTGAAATGGTTAAAAAACATGTTGAAGTAGTTGTGGGTGAATTTATAAAGGCTTTAAAAAGTAGGAACATTCGTGTTGAAAAAGCCATCTTGTTTGGGTCTTATGCAAAAGGGAGCGCGGGTAAAGATAGTGATATTGATATTGCTGTAATTTCTCCGGACTTTGGCCAAGACTATGTGGAGGAAGCAGTTATGCTTAAAGAAATCAGTGAAGATATTGATTTAGATATTTCTCCAAGACCCTATTCTCTGGAAGAATATAAAAATATCAAGAAAGGACAATTCCTTTATGACGAGATTATTTTAAAGGGTAAACTGATTGTAAGCTAAGGATATCATTTTTAGTAATCATTACAACGATAATGTGCAAATCCGTTCAGGTATGAAGAGAAGGACAGGTGACCCCTTTTGAGTACGTGGCGCGATCAGGTGCTGAGGGATTTTCAGGAACCGGTGCCGCCACTTACGCTGGTGGCGGATCCGGATCATTTGCTGTTGGATGAAGTTCTACTGTCGTCCTTTAAGGACAGCCAAGTGGAATTCGTCCAATACGGTGACCCGGTGGCCTTTCGTTACCTGTTTGAATTCAGTTATCGTAAAGCGCTGGAAGAGCGAACCTTAAGGTTGCTGGTGCGGGTAAATGATGTTACTCTGGAGCAAATGCCTTACGATTTGCTGCAAATGGGGCGAAAACTAACCTACCGGGTGCAAACCATATTTCCAAAGCTGTCACCCCAAGTGGTGAAGCAATTGGCCTCCCAGGACTTAGATGCCTTGTATGCCGTCCGCGGACAGTATCAAGGCGCTGCTTCTTATGGCGAAACCTGTGATTTTATCTTGCGCAGGGTTTTTAAAGTGGCCTATGACATGATCGATAATGAAACGGAACTGGTCAAGTACTTGCTTTCTAAACATTACCGTCAGAGACTATACCCGGAGGTAATCGAGTCATATCTCATCGAACAATTACAGATGCAAAAGGGGTTAAATAAGCTGCCGTTGGCAGAGTTGGTAAAATCCCCGTCCTTTTTTTATAGCTATCTGCAAAACCAGTGGGTTGTGTATTTGCAAATCCTGCAAGAAAAACCGTTGGTATTAATGGACGATAGCCTGCCAAAGGGCATCTATGGCAAAGAAAAACCCCATCCCTTTGACGATGAAGATGTTTACCGTTTATTAGATAACCTGTTTATTGAAGGGTACTTGAAACCGGTGAAGGGCTTTAACAGTAAGCGGTTACCTCAATGGACCCATGTCGGGCTGGTGATTGATCCTGCCAGCGACCACAAAAATCGTCTTAAAGGACTACTGGTAAACTTAAAGGAGAAGCTTCAGGCAATCGGAAATTACCGGGACTGGTTGAATGTCGTTCCGTTGTACGGTGAAATAAAAGATTTAATTTTATCCATGAATTTTACCCAAAATGAAACTGTTCTTAGCGAAGTAAAAGCCGTCGAGGCCGGGATGGACGCCCAATTTGAGCTATGGATGCTCCGTAACTATGGAGGGTTGCTAAACCTTCCCTATTTGCCGAAACCGGTGATGCTGCACCAGGTGTCCCATTATTTAGCCGCTAAACATTATGCAAAAGTTGCCCTGGTGGTCTTGGATGGTATGAGTTATGTCCAGTGGGCGCAAATACGGAAGCATTTACAGGCGAAAAACTTTGTTTTTGATGAGTTGAGTGTTTTCGCCTGGATTCCCACCATTACTTCTATATCCAGACAAGCCCTTTTTACCGGAGAAATGCCCGTATATTTCTCCCATACCTTGGGAACCACCAGGAAAGAAGAAGCAACATGGAAACTTTATTGGGAGAACCATGATGTGTTCAAGGCTTATACCGGCTATGAAAAAAGATTAGGTCAAAGAGAAGGGGCTTATCGATCCCCTGATAGTTTACAAAAACCTTCACTAAAAGTGCTTGGCCTGGTGATTGATACCATTGACAATCTGGTTCATACGGCCCTGCAAGGGCACAGAGGGATGTACGCTGAGCTCAAGTTATGGCTTGAAAAAGGGTATCTGGCAGGACTTTTGGCAGATTTAATGAATAAAGGCTTCGAGGTTTACTTGACTTCCGATCATGGTAATAAGGAAAGCCGGGGCATTGGCCGTGTCTCGGAGGGTGTTCTGGCGGAAACACGGGGGGAACGGGTTAGAATCTATAAAGATAAGATGTTGCGCGATAAGGCGGCTGCTGCTTACTCTTCATTGGCCTGGACCGGGTCCGGCTTGCCGGAGGACGTGTATGTATTGCTGGCCAAAAGCGGAGAAGCTTTTATTCAAAAAGGTGAACATGTGGTCAGTCACGGGGGGATCAGCCTGGAGGAAGTAGTGGTGCCTTTTATACACATTACAGGCAAACAATAATTTTTAGAGGTTTAAAATGGCAAAACCGGTGGGGTTTGATCAAAAAATAAAGTTGCGGCATCTGGACTATATTGCCAGAGAAGCGAGCAGTTTGGATCGTAAAAATGTACATGAAAAACTAGATGAATTTCTAAATGCAGATATTCGTGGTGCTAAATCCAGAAAAAACGCCGTTACGGTATTAATGAAAATCTGGTATTTGACGCCCGGTGAATTAAAGAGTTTACGCCAAAGGGCCTTAGAATTGCTGCCATCCTTATCGTTTCATGATCGTCTTGTTTTTCATTGGGGTATGACCTTACTGGCCTATCCCTTTTTTAAAGATGTGGTCAATGAATTGGGCACTCTATTCAGATTGCAAAATGAGGTGCCCAGCCGGCAAATAGGCCGTAAGGTGAAGAGTCTCTATGGGGACAGGCGTAGGGTGGAGGTAGCTACCACAGCGGTATTGATGAGTATCAAATCTTGGGGGCTTATTGAGAGAAGTAAAAGCAATATTTATACCCTGCCGAAAAAATACGAAATAACCAATGCGGCATTAAAGCTATGGCTGGCTGAGGTGGTCCTGCGGGTTTCGGATTGTCAATACATGCCGCTGGAGATGATCCCGGCGGCACAGTTCGTTTTTCCTTTTCAATTTAAAATCAACATTAGAGAATTTGAACATAGCAATTTCATTATCAATCGACAGGGTTTGGATATGCAGTTGGTTGGTCTTTAGAATATGTTAATTTTCCAATTTAGGAGAATAATATGGATTTTAAAGAGTTGCTTGAGAAGTATCAGACATTACTGATTGAGAACAATAGCTTGAAAGAAGAAATAATGAGCTTGAAGGCTCAATTGGGTATTATAGAGCCACAGGTTGTTCCTGGTGAAATTCCCAATTATATATCAGAACCAGAAATATTTAATAATGAATTTGCAGGTAAAACTTTGCAATTAAACGTAAACAGTAAGTCAGACAGCGTAGAAAAAATCAAGTTATTCATGTCACTCTTTAAAGGACGGGACGATGTTTACGCTAAAAGATGGGAAAACAAAAAGAAGGGGACATCCGGGTATTCACCGGTCTGTTTGCATGAATGGAAATCTGAATTATGTGCAAAACCAAAGGGAAAATGTGCAGGTTGCGCCTTTAAGGAATATGCTGTTTTAAATGAAATGGTTATTGATGATCATTTACGAGGGCGTGACAATTTCGTTGCGGGAATATATCCCTTGTGCCTAGATGAGACATGCTACTTTTTAGCTATTGATTTTGATGATGGAGAGTGGCAAAAAGATATTTCAGTGATCAGACAAGTGTGTACGGAGTTTAATATTCCTATAGCTGTTGAGCGCTCGCGTTCAGGCAAAGGAGCTCATGCGTGGTTTTTCTTTAAAAGCCCGATATCTGCCGCTCTGGCAAGGAGATTTGGAAGTGCGCTACTTACCTTCTCCATGAGTAAAAGGCATGAGATAACATTTAAATCCTATGACAGGTTTTTTCCCAATCAGGACACAATGCCAAAGGGCGGTTTGGGAAATCTGATTGCGCTTCCTTTGCAAAAGGCAGCAAGAAAAGCTAATAATAGTGAGTTTATCGATGAAAATTTTCAACCGTATAATGACCAGTGGGCGTTTTTAGCTACAATTCATAAACTCTCCGAAAATGATGTTGAAATGCTTTCAACAAAATTGTGCCACGGGAACGAACTTGGAGTATTGAAAAAAGACGAAGAAGAAAACCAAAAGCCGTGGGAAACAAGCAAAGTCAAATTGCTGAAAAACGATTTTCCACAAGATGTTGAAATTGTAAAAGCAAATATGCTATTTATCCCGAAGGCAGGCATTTCTCAAAAGGCGTTAAACCACTTGAAACGTTTAGCGGCTTTCAAAAATCCGGAGTTTTATAGAGCTCAAGCGATGCGCATGCCGACTACTAAAATACCCAGAATTATTTCTTGCTCTGAAGAAACAGCAGAATATCTGTGTCTGCCAAGAGGATGTGAAGCAGACTTGAAAGCTATATTTGAAGAACTAGGAATGGCTGTTAACTACATTGACAAGACGAATTGCGGCAAAAAAATTGATGTTGAATTCAACGGTAGCTTGAGAGATGAACAACCTCTGGCATTCGATAAATTGCTCAGACATGATATCGGAGTACTTTGCGGAACTACAGCTTTCGGGAAAACGGTTGTGGCAATTAAATTGATTGCCGAAAGAAAAGTTAACACACTTATTCTGGTTGATAAAGTCAATTTGGTTCCACAATGGAAAGAAAGATTGATGAAATTTCTGACGATAAATGAGACTTTGCCGGATGAAGATATCAATGAGGGAAAAAAGAGAGGAAGAAAAAAAGCTAATAGTATTATCGGACAAATAGGAGCAGGAAAGGACAGCTTAAGTGGAGTAATTGATATAGCCATAATGCAATCGTTAAATAGAATGGGTGAAGTCAAGGAATATGTGAAAAATTATGGTATGATTATTGTTGATGAATGTCATCATGTTTCAGCTTTTAGCTTTGAAAAGATACTTAAAAGCACAAACGCAAAATATGTTTATGGATTAACCGCAACACCTACCAGAAAAGATGGACATCATCCGATCATATTCATGCAATGTGGTTCCATACGATACAGGGATGACGCGAAAAAACAGGCGGAAAAAAGACCTTTTGAGCATTATATTATACCAAGATTTACATCTCTAAGGGTTCCGTTGAATAAAGATGAAAGTGACGTTTCAATTCAGGAGTTATATTCCGAAATAGTAATTAATGAGATGCGAAATCAGCTAATTGTTGATGATGTGGTTAAAAGCCATGAAGACGGCAGGAACTGTATTGTTTTAACAGAAAGAACCGCTCACGTTAAATTACTTGCCAAAAAAATAAATAACAGAATTCCTGATGTGATATCTCTTACGGGTGGTATGGGAACGAAGGAAACCAGAGAAAAAATGAAACGAATAATTAATACACCTGCAGATAAACAGCTAACTCTAGTGGCTACAGGTAAATATATAGGAGAGGGTTTTGATGAACCGCGTCTTGATACGTTATTCTTAGCAATGCCTATATCGTGGAAAGGGACTTTACAGCAATATGCAGGCAGGCTTCACAGGCTGTTTAAAAATAAAAATGAGGTACAAATATATGATTATGTGGATATCCATGTAAGGATGCTGGAAAAGATGTATAATAAAAGGCTTACCGGATATGCTTCAATTGGTTATAAAGCAAAGGGCGAAAGTTTTGCAGCAGAGTCAATAAACATTATTTTTGATAAAAGCAACTTTTTACCTGTATATACAAATGATATTGTGAATGCAGCAAGAGAAATATTGATTGTAAGTCCGTTTATTACCAAGAAGCGTACTTTGCAAATGCTGCAACACCTAAGGGTTGTATTGCAAAATAAAGTGAGAGTAATCGTGGTGACTAGGCCGGTTGAAGATTTCAAGGAAAAGAATATGAACGCTTTGCAAGGTACTTTGAAATTATTAGAAGATGCTGGAGTAAGTGTGGTTTTTAGATCAAATATTCACCAAAAATTTGCAGTTATAGACCAAAGGATCGTATGGTATGGTAGTATAAATCTATTGAGCTTTGGCAGTGCAGAAGAAAGCATCATGCGGCTTGAAAGCCCCAATATTGCATATGAACTTATAAAAAGTATAGGAGAGAGGCAGGTATCATAACTATGGGCATAAAGTTGATTTTATGCAAATAAAAAAAGGCCTCTAGGCCTTGATTTTTCTGGTGGAGATAAGCGGGATCGAACCGCTGACCTCCTGAATGCCATTCAGGCGCTCTCCCAGCTGAGCTATATCCCCACGTTATTATTGATTTAGTTTTTTAATGTGCCGCCCGCACTTTTTTAGTCTATCATTTTTTTTACTTATGGTCAAGCTTCTTTTTATAGTTTTTTCATGAGAAAGGTGCCATATCCCAAGTATTTTTTATATATTTGGATTAACTGCATATATTTTTGCATTACATTATTAACTTCCCGGCTTGATCCTGTTCCTCGTGATACTACTTGGTAAGGATCCGGATACAGTATGTTCTTAATATTATCTAATAAACCCGGAAAATTATTACGCTGTACTTTGACGGGTGCAAATCCTGTATTTTGAAATAATATCAACCATTCTTCAAAAGAAGGTATATGAGGCAAATTGCAGGCTGCTTGAATTTGTTCCCTCGCTATCTTGGGCAGAGATTTGCTTGCGCACATCTCTACGCAAATTAATATCCCATTTTTTTTTAATATTCTATTGCACTCTCGCAGTATAGAAATTGCCGGTAAAAATATTAATACCGACTCAACTAAGATCAAATCAATAACTTTATTTCGGAATGGTGTGTCTCCAGCATC
Source organism: Pelotomaculum isophthalicicum JI (assembly GCF_029478095.1). NCBI lineage: Bacteria > Bacillati > Bacillota > Clostridia > Eubacteriales > Desulfotomaculaceae > Pelotomaculum > Pelotomaculum isophthalicicum. The sequence continues at coordinate 36,783 of NZ_JAKOAV010000016.1, forward strand.
ACAAAGCACATACTGCACTTGCACACCTTCTTGTGACGCCCTATACGTAGCCTTTTGCAACATTTCCTCAGAGTTGTCCAGGGCAAAAACAAATGCGCCTGAATTTTTTGCTATATGGCAAGCGGTTCGGCCGGTCCCACATCCGATATCAAGAACAATATCTTCATCAGACAGATCAATTTGTCTAAGCACATTGAGAGTGTGGAAGAATCCCCCCGGATGTAGGCTGCCTTTGCCCAGGGAAGTAACTGCGTCAAGATAAGTTGTCATAGTATCGTACCACACTTTACTTTTGAATAGTTTGAAAATACCTTTGTGAATCTATATATACTATGTGAATGAGTATCCGGGGGTTCCATGATAACAACTAGTCTGCTGAATAAGTCAATACCGATGACGATATTTCAAAATTCTTGATAAAAATAAAAAAACTGGTTCTTTAACCAGCTAACTTTACACCAGAATTGAATATGAGCCGTGTTATATGCCTAAAGGTCTCCAAAAGCTAATTCGTTCTGAATCTTCGTCATAGTGTTAGCTTATCCACCGTCCAACCACAAAAAGAATAGTTACCGTTGAGAAAACCAGGATGGAAATGACCGAATATACTTGAGTCAAACCGTTTTTATACAGTAAGCGGGCCAAGGCGATGTACCCCGGGAATAATACTAAAATATAACGGGGCATTCCAAGGGGCAAGTTATCAACTACTGAAGAAAATGGAATCAAAAACCCCAGTGTCAGGAAAATCAGTTGCGGCTTGTCCTTTAAATATTTAAAACTCTTTATGATTAAGTAAAGGAATGACAACGCCATTCCTGATTCAAAAAGACTATAAAAATCGCTGTGATAGAAAAAAATTGTCAGGTTAAGAAATTGGCCTGCGCCCGGGTAGGCAAAGTGGCGGTATCCCCAATACTCGCTGTTCAATGAATGGGCAAAAGCCAGGGGGTCTCCGGCTTGCTTCCACAAAACAAGCATGAAGATAGATAGTGATACCGGTATTAAGAGGAGAGGCAATGCCTTTTTAAGTATTATTTTTTTATTGTTTTCCTGGTATTGCATGTACAAAAAAGCGAAAAATAAGACTACTCCGATATTCCGGGTGAGGGCCGCGCAACTAGCCAGGAGAACTGCCCATACCCAGCGCCCGTTCCTGGCGAAATAAAAAGATGCCAGGGCAAAAGCCAATAGTAAAGATTCGGAATAAATGGAGGTAAAAAATATAGCTGTAGGAAAAAATAGCAAAATAAAAACTGTTGTAGTGGCCGTTTTCTTGTCAAAGTCTTCTTTAGCAATAATATAAAGAAAGCAACAAGCAATAAAAAGCGCAATATTGGAAATCAAAAACCCGGCGGCTACCCCGTTCCCAACAACGTAAGTGAACAGGCGGATCAAAAAGGGAAACATAGGGAAAAAAGGGGCGCTGTCAAAATCATAACCTTGTCCGGCTATCCTGAGAAACCATCCGGCGTCCCAATGAAGCAAAGAATCAAAAATTACATTGGGATGAAGACCGTCGGTAGTTGCGGGGAGAAATGGATTTAGAACATCTCTCGTTAGCCAAATTAGAAAAACAATATAAATCTTGTTAAGCAGATAGATATAACCAACACGTGTAAAATCTTTTCTGGACACGAATTAACCCCCGGTTGTTTTGGGCACCATTTTGCCTTTGCGGAAAACCCATAATTTACTAAGGATAAAATTAAAACTAAACGCGATAGAAGTCGCTAAAAAAAGCGCTACCATCTGAGAGATATATAAATTTAGCAGTATATATACAGAAGTGCTGTTTATTCCAAGACCAAGCGCGTTGACCAAAGTGAATTTTAGAAACCTGTTTTTATCGTTTTCATCCGGGCTTGTTTTAAATGTCCAGTACCGGTTGAGGAAAAAGCTGTTGACTATACCGCAAAAGTAACTGAAACCTTTGGCCACGGCATAAAAAAAGATACTTTCGTTAGGAAGTATTTTTATTATGGTAAAATAAACGACCCAATCAATAAACGTGTTTAAACATCCTACCGCCGCAAACTTGCATAATTGAGTGATACCCTCGTTAACCATTATTTCACCTTGCATCATTATGATATAGTATTTTGCTTACATAATTTTACGTAATATTTTGAGTTAAATAGTAATCTTATGAATATAACCGACCACATATTACCTTCGACACTAATGCCCGGCATCCTCCTTATCCATTAGGTAAAAATACATTTTCTTTAAGTTTAATTTCTTTGGATATTTTTATGCAAGAAAAGAATAACTTTTTTGTTTTTTAGCATAATAAATATATCTTAATCACAGGAGGCGTGTTAATATGGAATGGTTGTCAAGAACAGCTTTAGTTCTGGTCATTATTGGCGCTTTGAACTGGTTGTTGGTCGGTCTGTTTCAGTGGGATCTGGTCACAGCTCTATTCGGAGGAGACACGGTTAGAGCGTCATCTGACTTTAGCAGGGTAATTTATACGTTGGTTGGACTAGCCGGCCTATATTCCATATCATTCTTTTTCAGGGAAAATACTGCGGTAAGGGATAAATAATATAAGTGAATTATACGAGAAGTTTAATATGGGTATTACTACACTATAATAATAGATTATAAGGAGGCAGCTGGTAATGATTCCACGCAAGAAAGATCCAGACGAAACTCCTGATGCAGTTATCTCACCCATAGAAGAAGAATGTGACATTTGCCAGGAAATTGAAGGAGATTGCTGTGCAGAAATATTTGATTCAAAGAATGACAAAAAAACCGCGAGATAAAGGAGACCTATTATAGGTCTTTTTTTTATAAGCTAAAATAATAAACAATGACCTGCGGCCTATTTTGGCGATATTCAGTCCAGTATGAAATTCATATAAATTAATAGCCCGGCCCGGGGGTTGTCAGCATGAGAAACTAGTGCTATATTTGGATCACTTAAAAAAGTAATTGTTTAAGGGGTGATGTATTATGAACCACCAAACCAAAAATTACAGTAATGACTACCGGGTAAATATTCTTAACAACGGTACTATTATTAGTGTGGAAGTTACTTGCTGCAGCAGGCATATTGGGGAGATGCGTTTCAAAGACGGCGAAAGTAAGAAATGCCCGCTTTGTGGTACGGTTCATCAGATGGTTATCCAGCATAATCACTTTCACATTAGACCGGTAAAGCCGGTATCAAATGAAGCAATCGCCGGAAACGATAGTAGTCTGCTTTTTAAGGAGAAAGCGCTCTAAATCGCTAAACAGTAGTTAAATCTATCAATTAGCCGGCTTTTAAATATAGCATATTATGCCAGAAGGATTAGTAGAGGAAATTAATTCTGTCGTTTGAATCACACATGAACCGTTGACATGAAATGTGGTTACTGGTAAACTTAAGTTTAGCAAATGTAATATAAATATGTGCTCTTATCCGGAGCGGCGGAGGGACTGGCCCAATGAAGCCCGGCAACCGTTGGGAGTTAAGAACCCAAAATGGTGCTAATTCCAGCAGAAGATTTTTCTTCTGGCAGATGAGAGGAAGCAATTTTTTGCAGGCCTCTTCTGTTTGAAGGGGCCTTCGGTTTGTCGGAATGGAAGGGCATAATAGGGGGGTATGTAAATGGCTATTGAAAAAACCTACGCTGAGATTAATGAGAAAATTAGATCCGGCAAGGCGGTAGTATTAACTGCGGAGGAAGTTATTTCACTGGTTGAGGAAAAAGGTGTCTCTGAAGCCGCCCGCCAGGTGGATGTTGTGACAACCGGTACTTTTAGCCCGATGTGTTCTTCCGGTGTTTTTCTGAATTTCGGCCATTCCAAGCCTAGAATCAGAATGACAAAAGCATGGCTTAACGGTATTCCCGCGTACACAGGAATAGCTGCGGTTGATGTTTACCTGGGCGCTACCGAACTTCCGGAGGATGATCCCTGCAACAGCAATTACCCGGGCGAGTTCCGCTATGGGGGGGGACACGTAATCCAAGACCTGTTGGAGGGTAAGTCAATAAAATTAGAGGCGTTATCATATGGTACGGATTGTTACCCCAGGCGGGAGCTGGAAACTTATATTACACTGGATGAAATAAATGAGGCTACGCTGTTCAATCCGCGCAATGCCTACCAAAACTATAACTGTGCTGTAAATTTAAGCGGTAAAACTATTTATACTTATATGGGAATGCTTAAGCCGAATTTGGGCAACGCCCACTATTGCAGCGCCGGACAACTTAGTCCGTTGCTGAATGACCCTTACTTTTTGACTATCGGGATTGGCACCAGGATCTTTTTGGGTGGGGGAATCGGTTATGTAGCGTGGCACGGTACGCAACATTTTCCCGGCATTCAGACAGACGCGGAGAAAAATTCTTATGGCCCGGCCGGCGGTACACTTGCCGTGATCGGGGATTTAAAGCAAATGAAACCTGAATGGTTGGTCGGTACAAGCTACCTGGGTTATGGCGCTACCCTGACGGTGGGCATCGGCATCCCTATCCCCATCCTTAACGAGGATGTGATGAGTTGCGTTTCTATCACTGATCGCGATCTCTACGCGCCTGTTGTCGACTACAGCGAGGCTTATAGCCAGCGCATACCCGGCAATTTAGGCTATGTCAGCTACGCGGAGTTGAAAACCGGGAAAATTACCATCAACGGCAAAGAAATCCCAACCGCGCCTCTGTCAAGCTACCCAAAAGCCAGGGAGATTGCCGGAGAGTTAAAGAATTGGATTTTGCGGGGGGACTTTCTACTGTCGGAGCCGGCACGGCTATTACCTTCTTACCAGGATCAAATTACGGCGAAAACTTTGGACATTAAAGGCGTTTAGTAGCTAATAGATTGATTATTAATTGAATAGAGGAGTGATTGGCGCTTGGCTGCGAAAAAAATAATTCTTCACTTTGGCAAGGATATATCCGACAAGCCTATTATTTATCACCTCGCCAAGGATTACGAACTTGTCTTCAATATAATTAAAGCGAATGTCAACCCAAACAAAGAAGGTACTGTTGTATTGGAGCTTACCGGGGAACAATATGCAAAGGGACTGGAGTTCCTTGAAAGTGAAGGTGTCCGGGTGCAGCCTTTGGCTGAACAGTTGTCACGGAACGAATTGAAGTGTACCAGTTGTGGCGCCTGTACTGATATCTGTCCCACCGGAGCGCTGTACCTGGATAGGCCTTCAATGGAAGTAAGGTTTGACAGTGACAGCTGTGTACTATGCCAGATTTGCGTAAAGGTTTGTCCGGTCAAGGCTATGGAGGTAAAATTCTAATTGGATTATGTTGAACGTTCATACCGGCGGCAGTTCCGCCAGGAAGACTTGACTTACTTTCAAGTTGTAGTGCGCCAGACTGATTTAAGTATTGGGGTGCGCCGGGACAGATTTTCTTTGGAATTGACGCGCTGGGTGGAAGAAATGGTGCGGGAAGAAAGGGTTCTTCTTGAAAATTATATCAAGTCGGACCCTGTTTTTCTTAACACGCTGAAACCACATACAGTCAGTCCGGACGCGCCTCCCATCGCGGCAGATATGGCCGAAGCGGCACGCAAGGCGGGGGTGGGCCCTATGGCTGCCGTGGCGGGCGCCTTTGCTCAATATGTGGGCAAGGCGCTTGTCCGGCGTTCGAAGGATGTTATAGTGGAAAATGGCGGTGATATTTACCTGCGCAGCACCCGGCAGCGCAGGATCGGGGTGTTCGCCGGCAGTTCCGCTTTGTCCAATCGAATTGCACTGGAGATCATGCCGGAAGATACACCCATCGGGATTTGCACCTCCTCAGGCACCGTCGGCCCTTCATTGAGTCTGGGTAAAGCCGACGCCACCGTGATCCTTTCTCCTTCCGCCATCCTGGCTGACGCGGTAGCCACCGCCGCGGGCAACCTGGTTCAAAACAAAGAAGATGTTCAAACTGCGGTAGAATATGCAGTAGGAATCGAGGGTATCACCGGCGCGTTGATAATAAAAGACGACAATCTGGCCGCCTGCGGCAAATTGAAGCTCGTCCCGTTAATCATTTGACGTTGCCCACAATACTTCCTCAGTACTCCTTGCATGATATTGAGTATTAAATAAATACAGATAAATCTGGCGCGTCGAAAATATATTCTTCACCGCAAAAATGGCAATATACTTCCACCTTGCCTTTTTCCTGCAAGAGTTTTTCAATCTCCTTTCTCCCCATTGCGGCCAAAATATCCCCTACTTTTTCCCGTGAACACTTACAGGCAAAGCGCACCGGATTTTTTTCCAGGTAACGTACATTCAGGCCATTTACAGCCCGGGAAACAATCTCCTCGGGGGTCATCCCGAGGTTGACCAAGCTGCTTACGGGGGGCATATCTAGCAGGCATTTTTTCAGGTGGGACAGAATCTTTTCACTTGCACCGGGGAAAAGCTGGATAATCAGGCCTCCCGAAGCTTTTACGCCAGCATCGGGACCGACAAGCACGCCCAGTGACACTGCTGACGGAGTTTGTTCCGAGGTTAAAAGATACTGTGCCACATCCTCGCCAATCTCACCTGAAACTAGTTCCACGCTTCCTGTGAAGGGCTCTTTTAAACCGAGGTCCCTGGTGACATGAAGAAAACCTTTTCCCACCGCGGCTCCCACCGGCAGTTTTCCTTCCTGGGCGGGCGGCAGGTCAACGTGGGGTTCTTGAACATACCCCCGCACTTCACCCGCGGCGTTTGCCGTGACAATAATTGCCCCAAGGGGTCCGTCACCCAGAATACGCATGGTAAGAAGGTCATCACCCTTCAGGTTGGCGCTAAGCAGCAGCCCGGCGGTAAGCCCGCGCCCCAGGGCTGCGCTGGCAACCGGCCAGGTATCGTGTCTGCGCCTGGCTTCCTCTACAAGGTTGGTGGCAACAGCGGCAAAAACACGAAACTGCCCATCCTCGCCTATTCCGCGCACAAGATAATCCTCCATATAAATAATAAGCTCCTTTTACAATATTAATTTTTTTATTATTATAACATTACCGGGTTGTTTTACCGAAACAGCCGTTTCGTGTGGAATGACTGGCAAAAAAAATAGATCTTTACAGATAAGGCTTGCTTAATATATAATTTTAGTAATTAAAAAGTAGGTGTATTTAAATGTCAGCATGCCAAAGCGGTCAAAAGTACTTTACCAGCTTTGCACTTGGTTATTTTTATCAAGTGCTTTTTGGCTTGCTTACAAAAAAATAACATCTGCTTGCGCTGTTGATAAACTACCGCGAGCGGAGTACACTCGCGGGGGAGTTCTTAACTTTATATTAAGATATAGAAGCCGTGAGGGTTAACTTCACGGCTTAAATTATTTTAAGGAGGTTTTTAGAGTGGTTTTAGCTGCAAAAAAGGAACCAACCGGGGAAGAGATAGCGGCGGTAACTGACAGAGTATTTGATTTGGGTAATATATCAGGAATTGAAAAACCGGTGTCAGTACAGGAACCGTATAAATTAGCCAGCCGTAATCCTAATAAAAAAAATACGGTGATAAAAATCGGCAACATTAAAATCGGCGATGGTTCGATTAATGTTATTGCCGGTCCATGCGCTGTGGAAAATCGTGACCAGTTGATCTCTATAGCCAGGGCTGTTAAAAAATCGGGAGCGACAATGCTTCGCGGGGGGGCTTTTAAGCCTAGAACTTCTCCTTATTCTTTCCAGGGGTTAGGGGAGGAAGGGCTGAAGATCCTGGCGCAGGCCCGGGAAAAGGTAGGTCTGCCGATTGTTACTGAAGTCACAGACGAGGAATCATTACCACTGGTCGCAAAATACGCCGACGTGCTGCAAATAGGAACTCGCAACGCCCAAAACTTTAATTTAATAAAAAAAGTTGCAAGAATTGGTAAACCCATCTTACTTAAAAGGGGAATGTCTTCTACAATTGAGGAGTGGCTGATGGCCGCGGAATATATTTTATTAGAAGGCAATGAACAGGTCATTTTATGTGAGAGGGGAGTAAGAGGTTTTGACAGCTTTACCAGAAACATCCTGGATATAACCGCTGTGCCAATTATAAAGCATCTTTCTCATTTGCCGATAATCGTCGACCCCAGCCACGCAATTGGGAAATGGCGTTATGTGATCAAAACATCCCTGGCGGCGATTGTGGCAGGAGCCGACGGTGTTATCGTGGAGGTTCACAACAAACCGAAAGAAGCTTTGTGTGATGGAGCGCAGTCTTTACTTCCTGAAAAACTGGAAGTTCTGATTAAAAACATTAAAGAAATAGAGGGTTATGTTAGAAATTGCGGTTAAATATTATAGCCATTATTCAGCGGTTTTGTTTTTCAGGGATTCTTCTTTTGCTTTTTTAGCGCAAACACCTTTTCTGGCTATTATTGAACCGTTTCCTATGGGAGCGGTTGTTCTCTCTTGGGCCGGTTTTGTTTGACGTTTAGCCAATTTAGTTGCCCTCCTTGATTTCGTGCCTTTACTTGTCTCTTTCCGCAATGGTACGTAATGAATGGGCTATGTCTATCCGCCACTTCCTTTTGGAATATTGTTATCTTTTTTAAAAAAATAAAACGAAAAAGATTCTGGTATAGTGCCCAAATCATGTCTGATATCAGAAATAGAATTTAACTATTCCGAAAAAATCAGGTTATGGGTCCGTTACAAAGAATATACTAGAAATATTGTTACCTCTTGTCTAACTGTTAAATTATTCATAGGTGAAATCTTTATTACTCACACCCATTGGGATCATATCCAGGGTTTCCCGTTTTTTACGCCGGCTTTTATAAGAGGCAATCATTTTGTGCTTTACGGGCAGAACAAAATGAATCTAACTTTTGCCAATCTCATGCGCGGTCAAATGTTGCGGATTTGGTTATTTACGGCACTAATTTCACAGATGAGGAATATGTTGACAGCAAAATAATTGCCTTTAAAACATTACTGTCATAAAAGATCGATTTGTTAATCGGTCTTTTTTTAATTAAATAAATGCAAGAAAGGAGGAAAATAATGTATTATTATAGAAGTTATTGTTGGATTAGGGTTCATCAGGTTTTATTACAGCGTAAGGAGTGAGAACAATATTTTAACTAAAAAGGATGTACTTACGGTTATCAAAAAACATTTTGGAATATGGGATGTTGACAAATTCCTTGAGGAACATGAGTTGCCGGCAGACCGGCAGGAACCTGAAAACATTGCTTTGGAGGCAGAAGTGAATGAAGCGCCGGTCGTGCGTTTAGTGAATTCAATTCTCTTTCAAGCAATTGAGCAAAATGCCAGCGATATTCATATTGAGCCGCAAGAGGACCATGCCAGGGTCAGGTACCGGATTGACGGTATGCTCAGGGAGATAATGACAATTCCTCAAAGAATACAATTAGCGCTGATTTCAAGAGTTAAAATAATATCTGATATGGATATCGCCGAAAAAAGAGTTCCACAAGACGGCAGGTTTCAGCTAAAATTCGGCTTGCGGGAAATTGACCTAAGGGTATCCACTATGCCTACTGTTTACGGGGAAAAGATTGTTGCCAGACTCCTGGATAAGGGAAATATGAAATCATTCAAAATTAATCAAATAGGATTAGGACCTGAGAATCTGAAAAGGTTTATGAGTGTCTTAAGAAGGCCTCACGGTATGATATTAATCACAGGACCTACCGGAAGCGGAAAAACTACTACCCTTTATGCGGCGCTTAATGAAATCAACAAAGTGGAGAGGAATATTATTACCGTTGAAGATCCTGTTGAATACACGCTAAAAGGAATAAACCAGACGCAAGTTAACACAAAGTCTGGTATGACCTTTGCGGCCGGTTTGCGCGCTATCTTGAGACAGGATCCGGACGTGATTATGGTGGGGGAGATCCGGGACAGCGAGACTGCCGAAATTGCCACCAGGGCAGCTATGACCGGGCACATGGTGCTATCGACTATTCATACCAACAATGCGGCGGGGGCTATTATCCGCCTTGTCGACATGGGTATTGAACCGTTCCTTGTCGCATCATCAGTGCTTGCGGCAACAGCGCAGCGACTGGTCAGGTTAATCTGTCCAAAATGCCGCCGGGCATATGTTTTAGGGCCAGATGCCCCTGAGCGCGAATTCATTGGAGTAAGTCCGGATAAGCCAGTCACGCTATATAGAGGCTTGGGCTGTGATGAGTGCGATTATGTTGGTTACCGGGGCCGCCTGGCTATTCACGAGATTTTGCCTGTGACAGCCGCGCTGCGTGCGCTGGTAACTAAAAATGCGTCAGTTGATGAAATTGAGTTAAAAGCTTTGGCGGAAAAAATGATTAGTCTGAAAACTGATGGTATACGGAAAGCTTTAGATGGGTTGACGACAATTGAAGAAGTTATGCGAGTCACTTATACTGATCAAGCCTGGTAGTAGTTAAATACTAAATTGTGACAAATAAAAACATTAAATTGTTGTAAAAAATAAAAATGACTGAAAATATTTCCTGGGTATAAAGGAATTTCAATTATTGCAAAGAATCAATAAAGAGAGGTAAATACTAGCATAAATTTGCCATAATATTCATGTTAAAAATTTAGTGGTGAAATAAAATGCGGTTTAAGTTTTTTTATAAAGCTCGCAGTAAGAATGGCAGACTGGTTACCGGGAAACTCGAAGCGGGAGACCGGCGTGAAGCGATAGACATGATCGGAAAACGCGAGCTCTTCCTGGTGGAAATCAAGGAAGTATCCGCCGATAGGTATATTATTCCGGTTGATATTTTCCATAAAAGAGTAAGTGCAAGGGAACTGGCTCTTATATGTCATCAGTTAGCCACTATGACACAAGCCGGCATCCCGCTGCTTCAGTGTCTAAATATATTAATACAACAATGTGACAATGGGATCCTTAAAAGAACATTAAAGAAAGTAACAGAACATCTTAAAGAAGGCATGTCCCTGGCAGACTCGCTTAAATCATACCCAAAAGTATTCCCGCCATTATTGATAAATATGGTGAATTCGGGGGAGGTTAGCGGGATGCTTGATCAAGTGCTGAACAGGCTCGCCATGAACATGCAAAAGGAATATGAGCTTATAGAAAAAATAAAATCGGCTATGACCTATCCGGCAGCCGTTTTAGTAGTGGCTATAGTCTCAGTGGTTGCGTTATTAACGTTCGTTATCCCAAAATTTATCTCGTTATTAAATAGTATGATGGCTCCTATTCCGTTTGCTACCAGGTTGATTGTCCAGTTCGGTAGTATTTTTCATGACTATTGGTATTTAGCCGCATTTTCATTCTCGGGAGTTGTGTTTTGCTACAAGCGGGCGATTACAACTGAACGTGGCAGAATACTTAAAGATAAAACAATTATTAAAATTCCGGTGATCGGCCCTTTGATTCAAAAGATGATTATATCCCGCTTTTGCCGTTCGTTTAGCGCACTCTTAAAGAGCGGGGTTCCTGTTTTGCAGTCACTCGATGTGGTTAAAAATATCACGGGGAATTATGTTGTCATAAAAAGTATCGAAGAGGCGGAGCGCAGTATCAAAAAAGGCGATGGTATCTCTTTACCGTTACACAAAAGCGGGGTTTTCCCACCGATGGTAATCAGGATGATCGCCATAGGTGAGGAAACAGGAGCTGTTGATACTCTACTAGAGAAGGTCGCTGACTTTTATGAGAAAGAAGTTGAAGAACTGGTCGCACGTTTATCTTCCCTAATCGAGCCGGTTTTAATCGTTGGAGTGGGGGGAATAATTGGTTTTATCATTTTGTCCATTATGCTGCCGATGTTCAGTATGATGAACTATATAAAATAGTCAGTGTTCATGTGATTAATTATGTCTTGACGGGGAAGTCTTGCCTTATCAGAGGTGGAAAAGAATGTGCCATAATATTAGATTAGTAAAAAACGAAAGTGGCTTTACTCTAATGGAACTGATGGTGGTAATCGTTATTATCGGCGTATTGGCCTCTATCGCCGTTCCCACAATGAGCAAGCAAGTTGACAAAGCCAAGGTGAAAAGGGCCATGGTGGAAATGAAAACTATGAAAACGGCAATAGACGTTTATAAAGCTGAAAAAGGTTCATATCCGGCAACTGCGCAGATTAATGATGTTCTTAAGGATTATGGCATAAACTTCGGGGCGACCTCATGCAAAGACCCGTGGGAGAAGCCGTATGTATACTCAACGGATGTCAACACTGCTCCGTCAGCTTATAAGATTGTTTCCTATGGCCCGGACGGTGGCTTTACTACCGAAAACGATAATATTATGGCAACCGGTAGTACCAACCCGGCTGAAAGTACTTCGAATGCCGATGCCGCTCTCTTTAGCTATAGGATAAATTCGGATGGTAGTACACCTGCACCATGAGCCGCGTTATATGCCCAAAGGCCGCTAACGGAGAATTAGTTCTTAAGAGATGAAGCGAAATATAAAGATAAAAAGCCTGGTTAATCCTTTTGGAATTTCGTTAATTGAGGTAATGATTGTAGTTGCCATTACCGGTGTGATCATCGCGCTTGTCTTGCCGGATTTTAATAGATTAATCGGGCGTTACAGCCTGGAATGCGTGGCCAGGGAAATGGTTTCGGATATACGCGCTCTTCAACAAAATGCCATAAAAGACGAAAGCTTTGGTTATTGCGTGCTGTTTGACAATGCTGCAGATTGTTATCAGCTGATTAATACCGGCACAGGTGTAAACGCTTATAAAACAATAAAGCTTCCTGCCGGTGTGAATTTGGAACGTTCAACTTTTGACCAAACTAACGATAAACGTCTATTTTTTACCGCGAGCGGAAATCCCTTCGGAGGGATAGGTGGTCATATCACTCTTCAGGACCGGGTAACCGAGGATTACCTGTATGTTATTATTGACTCCGTCGGCAGGGTGCGGATCAGCAAAAGCGCTCCCAAGTAGTGAAATCCATATTTAAAAAACCTTGTTTTCGCTGGGGTGCCAGGTTGAGACAAATTATTATACAAAATGAGCGGGGCTTTACATTGATTGAAGTGCTGGTGGCATTAGCGATTCTCGCTGTGTCGCTTGTGGCGATGATGGACAGCTTCACTACGGCCAGCCGTGGTAATGCTGACGTATACCGTTATAATGTTGCTTTGTCGCTGGCTCAAAGCAAGATGGAAGAAATAAAAAACAACCCTTTTATTTCTGTGGCGGATATTGGTCCAGTTGATTTTACCGAGGAAAGCGACTATTCCGAATTTGCCGGTTATCAGTACACTGTAGCTGTCACAGACAACAATTTAATCAATAAAACGGTTGTCGTCACGGTTTATTACAATGATGAAGGTACCCCGAAAGAAGTGGCTCTGACGGGAGAAATTACGAGGAGGTGAAACCGTGGGTCATCTTAAGAACGAGCGCGGTTTCACCCTGGTTGAATTAATGCTTTCGACTCTCTTGATGAGCATACTTTTCTTGACGGTATGGGATATTTTCAGCCAGTGCTCTATATTCTGGAGGCGGGCGGGAGATAAGGTGGATCTTTATGACAGCCTGCGCATATCGCTGGATAGGATGTGTAGGGAAATAATATGCGCGAAAAATATATCAACATTTAGTGACGTCAACAGCCTCACTTTTGTCAATGCTGATGGGGATACTATTCGCTATTATTGTAATTTAAATGAATTGCTTCGCAGGGAGAAGGGCGTATCAAGTCCGTTGGCGAGTGATATTGTAAATGTCAGTTTTACTTATACCACCAACGCGGGGCTGGTTATTGACCAGACCAATATTGCCGGACAAAAACTTTTGCCCAATTGGACAGACTCCATAAGCCTTCTGACAATATCATTAACGGCGAGGAAACAAGGCGTTCCCGTTGGCCCGGTTGTTCTCACTCAAAAAGTTCGATTGAGGGCGTTGCCGTGAAAAGTATTGGTAGTGAATCCGGCCAGACACTTGTTTTGGTTGTGATGATTACATTGCTGATCCTATTACTAAGTTTTTCAACACTCACTCTGGTTAGCGAGTGCCGCAAGGCATCCTTCGTAGAAAAAACAATGGTTCAGGCTTATTATATTGCAGATGCCGGTGTAGAGCGCGCACTTGCCAAAGTCAAGTCGGACAATGACTGGCTTTGGAATGAAGTTCATTTTGATTCTGATAGGGAAGTAGAATTTATCCTCAATCAAAACTATGCCGGCGGTGTAATCACCAGGGTAACAGTTAAAGAGGAAAGCATTTACCCTGCAGTTCCACTGTCTAGGGAAGATGTCGCTTATACCAATATTTTAATAATTTCGGAAGGCACTTGTGAAAATAGTAGAAAATCGCTTGAAGTGAGGGCAAGAGTAAATGCGCCGCTGCATTTCGCCAGGGGTGTGTGGGTTAATTCACCGGATTCGGAGTTTGGCAACGGCAATGCCGGTGCTGTTACAGTGCCGCCCTTTCCGGCTCTGGATCTGTCGATGTATGAAAAAAACTATGATGTAAAATACATAGGCAATAAAACTATTTCCGGTGATTTCCAAGTCAACGGGATTGTATATGTTGCGGGTGATGTGACGATATCGGGGAATTATCGTGGGGTTGGCGCAATTGTTGCCGGAGGTAATGTATATGTTTCAGGCGACTTGAAAAGATATCATGATGATCAAGCCAGCAGCCTGGCAATTTTATGTTTTGGCAGCGGAGGTATAACAATTGCTGACGGCAAAGAAGTCTGGGCATTGCTGTACACGCCTCCCGGCGGTCCATCGGACGTGCGGGTGGTCAATATCGGGAGCGCCGCAATAGTACACGGCAGTATCATCTGCGATAAAATTATAATAAACCCTGCTGCCAATGCCCTGGTTCAATACGAAAAATCTTTATCAGATAATCAGCCGGATTGGACCACCACTAATATAAGCGTTACTTCATGGCAGGAACCAAGTCCTTTATTACTAAATAAGAGGAGCATATTTTGAAAAGGTTGTTAAGAAATGGCATTATCAGTCCTGCCGGTTTGAAAGCGTTGCTTGCCGGAAGATTGATCCGTAAGCTGGCGCCAAAGAAGACAGATTATGCGGCAGTTGACATCGGTTCAAGGGAAATCAAAGTAGTGCAAGTCAGTATTGCGGACGGCAGCCCTGTGGTTACAGCTTCCGGCCGGCTTCCTACACCCGTGGGCGCTCTGGATACACCGATTAATGAAAGTGAATTGGTAAACGCGCTTAATAAGGTTATTTTGGCTTCAGGGATTCGTGTAAATGAAGTGATCGCCACTATCAGCGGCGACAGAGTAATCACGCGTCATGTCAAATTGCCGGTGATGCCTGCAAGGGAGTTGGAAGCCGCCGTAAACTTTGAAATTGAGAGATTTGTTCCAGTTCCTGTTGAGGAGTTAATCATAAGGTACGTTAATTTGGGTGTTATCAAATCAGGTGGCGAGAGATTCTTTCATCTCCTGCTGGCGGCTGTGCCTGCTTCTTTTGTTTATGATTACTATGGTATTTTTGCCAAGGCTGGTCTGAATATCGCGGTGATCGATCTTCAGTCTCTCAGCCTGTGGCGTTTATTCAGCGGTCTCAAGACTTCCGCCGCGAGAAAAGGGACGGTGGGCATCTTTGACATCGGGGCGTCCACCACTCAGTTTTTGGTGGTACGAGACCGGGCACTTCAATTGACCAGGACGCTTCCTGTGGGCGGAAACCTGCTCACCCGGTCGTTGGCGGCGCACTACGGACTCGGCTATTTGGAAGCTCAGCGGATGAAAGAGGATGAGGGTGAGCTGTTTAGTGTTGAACAAGCCGCATCAGCAACCGCTAGCGCTATGCAAACGGACTTTTCATTGCGCGACGGACTTACCGGTTTGGTGCGTGAGATCCGCAGGTCACTTGATTACTATGCCGCCCAGGAGAACGCCACGGCGATTGAAAGGTATATCATCAGTGGTGGTACCAGCAAAATGAAAGGTTTTCGGGATTTTTTCGCTGAGGCAATGGGGACGCCGGTAGATTTTGGCTATCCGGGTGTGCCCGGCGTTCCGGGAGATGATCCAACTGCCGCCCGGTTCGATCCGGCTTTCGCGGTGGTTCTGGGTTCCGCGTTGCGTGAGGTGGTTGAATAAATGTATAAGGTGAACATTTTACCTCTGGAGTTGCATGATAACATTAACTTTGATGTCAATAAACTGATTAAGGTAATGACAGTTTCTATTATTGCGGTTGTTCTGCTGATTGGCTATGGCGCTTTTGTTTTCAGGCTTTACATGACTGGAAAGGAAATTGCCGAGACGGAAAAAGAGTTGGCTCAGTTGCAAGATACCGTAAAACAGGTTGAGGAGATTAAAAAACAGCGGCAGAATAATGAATTAATTGTTCAGAATTTCAAAGATCTGGTTGATAATAGAAAGACTTGGTCAAATATGTTGGAAGAATTAAATTCTTATCTGCCTGTGGATATCTGGCTGGAGAGCATAGATGTGTCATTTATTGAACCGCAGAGCCCGGCCGGGATTGATGGACAGGGGGGCGGTCAGACTAAAACACAGGCCAAAGGTATGCCGGCCCGGTCACAAACAAATATTGACCGGACAGGCACCGGCAAGGAGTCAAATGTTGACCAGGACCTAAAAGGAATTTCACAACTAGCTGTACCGTCTCCAAACGTTCTAACTGTGGAGGGTTATTCCCGCAGTTTGCCTTCTGTCGGTATTTTTGTAAATAGTTTGGGCAAAATGCCATATATAAAAAAAATCAGGCTTAGTGAAATAAAAAAAGATGATGGACAAGCCGCCGTGAAGTTTAAAATTACGGCAACGATCGGGGAGAGTGGCGAGTAATGCGGCAGGAATTGCAGTCCGGCCGGAGAACGATCCTGCTGGTTCTTGGAATCGTGGTCTTGTGCCTGGTTTTTATTAAATATGTTTTTATGCCACAGTATCACAGACAATGTGAAAACAATGACAGGATTGCCGACTTGCGGTCAAAATACCGGGCTGCGGTGGCAGCGGCGGAGTCATTGCAACGTGAAACAGAGCTTGCCGGCAAAGTGACAGATCAGTTGAATGAGTATAAGGTGCTCTTTAACAACGTGATGGATGACGGGATGGCTTTTGTTTATATTGCTTTAAAGGCTATGGAGGCGCAGGTTGAGATCGTATCGGTAGTTCCCGCAGCGGTTCATGACAAAGGGACTTATCTGGAGTATCCGGTAAAGTTCGAAGTACGCGGCGGTTATCACGAAGTATGCAGTTTTATTAGGGAGATAGAGAGTTTCCCAAACTTAACTGAAATTAGAATGTTTAAAATAACTGGTTACGATAATAATATGATTCGTCTACCGGATGCTGCTCAAAAAAAACAAAAAGCTATGGGTGAAGAGCTTCTGAAAATACCTCCGGCAAAATACGGCGAAGTAATGGCCACGCTTGATATTGTTACTTATTCCTGCCCTTCGCCGGTGGCCGGGATGCATATGGAGCAAATTACAAATTGGGCTGTCGGGAGGGATAACGCTTTTCTAATGTCAGCTATTAGGAATAAGAATTAGAATAAAAATAATATCATTTGTTGTTGTTATATGTTATTTTTTTATTTTTTGACGAATTATGTATGTAAAAGGGTTTTTGCCATTAATGGGGAATAATTATAATAAGCGTTGTCGCATGATAAAGGGGGATATCTTTGCTGGATAAATCGACAATAAAAGAAGTATTGGACGTTGCAATGGCTAAAGGCGGTGATTTCGCGGATATTTTCATCGAAGAAAAGAAGACTACCGGTATCGGTTGCGAGGCGGGAAAAATTGAGCGGATACAGTCTGGTATGGACATGGGGGCAGGGATTAGGGTTTTATCAGGTGATACGACAGCGTACGCGTATACTAACAATTTAACTCGCAAAGGTCTTGTAGAAGTGGCAAGGATAGTTAACCATGCCGCGCATGGTTTAAAAAAAGAAGTTAGTTTGAATTTGACTAAGGTAAAGCCATCAGTTGATTTCATTTATAAAGAACGCCCGGATGAAGTGTCTACAGAAAGGAAAGTCGCCGTGGTGGAGGCTGCCGACCGCACAGCCCGGGCGGTTGATTCCAACCAGATTAAACAGGTTATTGTCGGTTATGCGGACGTAGTACAGAAAGTGGTTATAGCAAACAGCGCCGGCGTATTTGTTGAAGATGAACGGATTCGCACACGTTTGTTAGTGCAGGCGGTGGCGGCGGCAGATGGTAAAATCCAAACAGGTTACGAGGCTGTAGGCAGCTTAAGCGGCTTTGAACTTTTTGACCGCTGCCATCCCGAAGAGGTTGCGGAAGTGGCGGCGCGCCGGTCTGTGCAGATGCTGGCGGCAAAGCCCGCGCCTGCCGGTAAGATGCCTGTAGTCATGGCTGGTGAAGCAGGCGGCACGATGGTGCATGAAGCATGTGGCCACGGCCTGGAGGCTGATCTCGTGCAGAAGGGTCTGTCCGTTTATGCTGGAAAGAAAGACCAAGAGGTGGCCTCCCCGGAAGTGACTGTGATTGACGATGCGACCATAAGCGATCGGTATGGCTCCTACCGCTTTGATGATGAGGGAACCCCCGCGCGTAAAGTTGAACTAATCCGTAAGGGGATGTTGACAGACTACCTGTACGACCGGCTGACTGCCATGAGGGAAACCAACGATTCTAACGGTCACGGCCGGCGGGAATCATATCAGCATAAACCCATTCCGCGAATGAGTAATACTTATATTGCACCTGGCAAGACGGATCCGGATAAGATTATCGGGAATATAAGAGAAGGGTTGCTGGTTAAAAAGATGGGAGGTGGTCAGGTAAATACAACAACCGGAGATTTCGTTTTTGAGGTGACGGAGGGCTACTTGATCAAGGATGGTGAAACAGGCCCAATGGTGCGTGGCGCCACCCTGACCGGAAACGGGCCCGATGTGTTGCGTACCGTGGAAGCGGTTGGAAGCGATTTGGGTTTTACAATTGGTACCTGCGGTAAAGATGGACAAGGTGTTCCAGTGAGCGACGCGCAGCCCACCATATCAATTAAACAGCTTATTATCGGGGGGACCGCTCATCCCCCGGAGAGGTCTGCGGGAAGGATTATCAGACTGTAGCAGGGTCCCTGCTGAACTGGTTAATGATATTAACTAACTAACAACTAAAAGTTGTTAGTTATAGCTGAGTTGCAGGCTATAAACGGAGGCCGTATACTACATGAATATGTTTTCCTGGATGCTGGTAGGTCACATGGTAGGTGATTTTCTGCTTCAAACAGGCTGGATGGCTAAAAAAACTATCAACATTACTTCTTTATTAACCCATTGTTTGGTATACACTTTGACTATCTACATTGCTGTCTTGCCTGCGGGGGGTCTAAGTCTAAAGGCTATTATCGTTATCTTTGCCAGCCATATTGTTCTGGATCATAGAAAGTTTGTACTCTTCTGGGTTCGCCGGGTTAACAATGCTGAGAGTCTGCCATGGATGAATATTGTTATTGATCAGTGCTTTCACCTGTTGGTACTGGCATTAACGGCTCAGTATCTGAATTAGAGTAAATTAACGTTTGCAGGCTTGTATAATACAACAAAATTTTTATGGACAGGGTAGTTAAAATATGATAAAGTTTTTAACGAAGTGAAGACATGAGTTAGAAGACCTGCCTGATGTGCGGACTAACAACCTGCCACGAAAGAGGGGTGGTTAAGATAAGTAAAGAATTGGCCGCGAAGGTCTTTTCTCTCATGAAAGAGACCGTCGTGGTTTTTGTTTTTTGTTTTTCATGTTAGAAAAAGTACATATCAATATGAAGGGGGAGTGTGGGGATGCTCAGTACGACAGGCATCATTGTATTCATTTTGCTTCTAGCTATAGCTGGCTACTTTTCTGTGATGGGGTTAGCCAAGCTTTATAACAGAGTGAGGATAGGCCGTCCTATCGACCGCTCCGATCGTCTTATGGAACGTATAATGGGGTTTTTCGGCCGCCAGGATTGTCAGCGTAAGATTGCACGGGAGCCGGGTGCGGCCCTGATGCACCTTCCTATTCTATACGGATTAATTTTATTTGCTCTTGGCGCGGTTCATTATGTCCTGGAAAAAGTGATAGGCCTGGTTATATTTGGGTCACCGTACTTTTATTTAATTACTGAAATTGGCGGTATTGCGCTTCTGTTCGGGATTTTGTTCTCAGCCTGGCGGCGTTATATTCAGAAAATTCCCCGCCTGGACACGGGAACTTGGGAACAAGAAAGATTTATTGTCTTTCTTATTTCAGATATCAGCTTGATTGTTGTAGCCTTCTTCCTTTCCTATGGGTTTAAACTCATCGGCTCACCCGATTATTTTGACCATTGGCGGCTTTCCATGGCTCCGGCGAGCCTTCTGGTAGCCTCCTTGTTTAGCAGTGTGGACCCTGCCATGGCCGGCAAGCTTTCGTTGGTCTTTTGGTGGGTGCATATATTAGCCGCTTTTACCATGATCGGTGTTCCGCGTTACTCTCCATTGCTTCACCCTGCGGCCGCCCCGCTTAATATTATATTCAGGTATTTGGACAATAAGATCGAGCCGATGGAACCAATCGACTTTGAAGATGAAGAGAGAGAAACCTTCGGCGTTAATAAGCTGGCGGATTTTACCTGGAAAGATCTGCTGGATTGTTATGCCTGTGCCGAGTGCGGCCGCTGTCAGGATAACTGCCCGGCTTATTTGACCCAGAAGCCACTTTCCCCGAAAAAACTGCTGGCTGAAATCAAAGAACACCTGGAAGAGATCGTCCCCGGCGAACCGCGGATCAAGACGGTTGACGGTCATTGGGTGTTTGATCAGCAGGAGCAAAAGTCAGAAGATGCTGAGGATGCCAAAAAGTTGCTTGGTGAAGTGATTGACGAGCATGCAATCTGGGCTTGCACTACATGCCGGGCCTGCCGTGAACAGTGTCCCAATATGAACGAGCATGCCAACAAAATCATGCAACTCAGGCGGGCGTATGTTTTGGACGAGAGCGATTTTCCTGCCGAGGCTCAGTTGACCTTTACCAATATGGAACGGAACTCGAACCCCTGGGGGATTGGTTGGGCTGACCGCGCTAACTGGGCTGCCGACCTGGATGTCAAGATCCTTGGTGAGGTTGAGGATGCGGAAAGTGTGGAGTACCTCTTATACCTTGGCTGCGCCGGATCCTTTGACGAGAGAATAAAGAAAGTATCGACTGCCCTGGTTAAGGTTTTGAATGAAGCGGGAGTAAGTTTCGGCATTCTGGGCACAGAGGAAA
Source organism: Pelotomaculum isophthalicicum JI (assembly GCF_029478095.1). Lineage (NCBI taxonomy): Bacteria > Bacillati > Bacillota > Clostridia > Eubacteriales > Desulfotomaculaceae > Pelotomaculum > Pelotomaculum isophthalicicum. The sequence goes on from NZ_JAKOAV010000016.1 coordinate 57,917, forward strand.
AGTGTTGCGGAGATTCGGCACGGCGGTTGGGTAACGAGTACCTGTTCCAGAGTTTGGCTGAGGAGAATATCGAAACCTTTAAGGGCTATGGGGTAAAGAAAGTTATTACCGCCTGCCCGCACTGTTTCACAGTGATGAAAAACGATTACAAACAGCTTGGCGCTGACTTTGAGATAATGCACCACACCCAGTTGATTGATCAATTAATCAAAGCCGGTAAGATTAAGCCGGGCGCGCTGGGAGAACAAGTAAAGGCGACCTATCATGATTCCTGTTATCTTGGACGTTATCATGAAGAATACAGTGCTCCAAGGAATGTTATCGCCGCCGTAAAAGGTGTTTCCCTGGTTGAGATGCCCCGGTCAAAACAAAAAGGCTTCTGTTGCGGCGCTGGCGGCGGACGCATGTGGCTTGAAGAAGACATCGGCAAACGTATCAATATAGCGCGTACTGAACAGGCTCTGGAACTGGATCCACAGGCTATCATCTGCAACTGCCCGTTCTGCCTGACCATGCTGGAAGACGGCTTGAAGGATAAGGAAGCGACTGATCGAGTTAAGGTATATGATATTGCTGAACTAGTTGCTAAGGCTTCTTCTTAATGTGTTAGAAAATATTGATTAATAAATAACGGGAGCCGGAAGTCAGAGACTGGATGCCGGAATAAGTGAAAGGTTCTTTCCGTATTCCCTTCTTGTTTCTGTTAATCCGGCTTCATCATTTTTATCAGTTAATCGCAAGGTTACATTTCACTATACTTATAACAGGGGCTTATTGTGGATCCTAAATGGTTATGTTATAGTTATAAGCCAGGAGTCAGAAGTCAGAATGAGAAAACGGTTTATCGTCCCGGAGTATTCTGAATTCTGACTCCTGAATTCTGAATACCTGAATAGTAAACATTTAATATTTGATTTTGTTTTTGAAAGGAAGTGTTCAATGTTGCTGGAAATAAAGAACCTGTCCTTAACAATCGAGGGTGATAAAGGTCCTGTGGAGATCCTTAAGGATATCAATATTGTTTTCGAAGAACGCTTGCTATATGTTTTTACCGGACCTAACGGGGGAGGGAAGTCATCCCTGGCCAAAGTAATCATGGGTATTTATAAACCAACAAGTGGTAAAATCATATTTAACGGCGAGGATATTACTGAGCTTGGAGTGACCGAGCGGGCCAGGTTAGGTATTGGTTACGCGTTCCAGCAACCCCCCCGTTTTAAGGGCTTGACGGTTGGAGAACTGTTGCAACTAGCAGTAGGAAAAGATAAAATAATGCGGGAATTCAGTCTGCTTTATGATGTAGGACTTTGCCCTCAGGATTACCTGGAGAGAGAGGTGGATATCAGCCTTTCCGGTGGTGAACTCAAACGGATCGAGATCGCCAGCCTGTTAGCCAGAGAGCTAAAGATCGCTGTTTATGACGAGCCGGAAGCGGGTATAGATTTGTGGAGTTTTAGCAGATTGACTGAAACGTTTCAAAATTATCACAGAACGCACGACACTACAATTGTGCTGATATCGCACCAGGAAAGAATATTAAGTCTCGCTGATGAAATTATCCTGGTAGCTGACGGGATGATCAAAGAACAAGGAAGTAGAGACGTTATTTGGCCTTTGATTATGGAGGATGCTGGTTGTAACTGCCGTGACGCTTGCAGCGAAGGGAATGAAGAAATTGTTGAATGCCATAGATAAACATATGTTGCGAACTGTCGCGGGTATGCACGATATCCCCCAGGGAGCTTATAACATCCGTAAGAACGGAGCGGGAATCAGTCGCAATACCACGGCAAATATTGAGATTAGAACGAAGGAAGATAAACCTGGAATCGATATTATAGTCAAGCCGGGAACAAAAGGCGAGAGTGTCCACATACCGGTGATTTTAACAGCTGAGGGCTTGGAAGACCTGGTATATAACACTTTCGACATAGGAGAGGGAGCCGATGTCCTGGTTGTTGCCGGCTGTGGCATACATAATCCCGGGGATATGAATGCGCGGCATGACGGAATACATAATTTTATCGTCCGGAAAGGTGCGCGTGTTCGTTATGTTGAGAAACACTATGGTGAAGGAACCGGCCAGGGCCAAAAAATACTCAATCCGAAAACCATCGTTGAGCTGGAAGAGGATGCTTTTGCGGAGATGGAACTGGTGCAAATAAGCGGTGTTGACAACACAAAACGTGACACGGAGGCGCGTTTGCATAAGAATGCTCACCTGTTATTAACTGAGCGGATGCTTACTGACGGCAATCAGTTTGCTGAGTCGAAAGTCCAAGTTGAACTATTGGGGCAGGATTCTTCTGTCAGGATTATTTCCCGTTCAGTGGGCAGGGATAACTCCAGGCAAATATTTTACCCGCGCGTGGTGGGTTTAAACCGTTGCCGGGGTCATGTGCAATGTGACTCAATAATCATGCATGAAGCACAGATTAGTTCCATACCTGCAATAGCGGCGCATCATGCGGATGCCCAACTGATCCACGAAGCCGCTATCGGGAAGATTGCCGGTGAGCAGTTGATTAAACTCATGTCGATGGGGCTTTCTGAATCTGAAGCTGAAGAAACCATTCTTAAGGGATTTTTGAAATAATTTGCAATAGGATTAAAAATGCAATTGTTCCAACCTGCCGGGTTTTTTAAAGCATTGGGAGGTTGGTTTTTTGTCTGTTGCTTTAGTTAATGTGATTTTTTGTTATAATACTAAAAGGATTTATCAATAAATATGGAGGTTTTTAGCCATGCCAACCAGCTGGAGACGCTTACTGTTGTTTGCATTAGTAGCTGCTTTTTTAGCCGGAATAACATTTACAGGCGGCTGTGATTTTACCAGGGGTCTTTTGCTGGCTAAAAAGGGGAATCAGGTTGGTGCGCAGGTAAATGTTGATTCACCGCTGGGAACAGGTCCTGACGCTGTTGCTAATGTAGTTTCCAGTGCCAGCCAGGCTGTAGTTAAAATTTCTACGAAAAAGGTTAGCGGCGAGGCTGCCGATCCTCTTTTCAACGACCCTTTCTTCCGCCAGTTTTTTGGTTTGCCTTTCAGCCCCAGGCAACAGGAAGAAGGTCTCGGTTCAGGGTTTATCATCTCTAACGATGGTTTTATTTTAACAAATGAACATGTGATTGATGGCGCTAATGATATTGCCGTTACTGTGACCGGCTTTGATAAGCCGCTGGCGGCAAAAATAGTTGGTTCTGACTACAACTTGGATTTAGCTCTCTTAAAAATAAATACCAATTCAGATCTGCCCTTCTTAAATCTTGGCAATTCCGACCAGATTAGGGTGGGCAATTGGGTGATCGCTATTGGAAACCCCTATGGACTGGATCATACTGTAACGACCGGAGTGATTAGTGCCAAAGGCCGACCAGTTAATATAAGCGACCGGCAGTATGAAAACTTGCTTCAGACAGATGCTTCCATTAACCCCGGCAACAGTGGCGGGCCTTTGCTCAACCTGCAGGGTGAAGTAATTGGGATCAACACGGCTATTAACGCTCAGGCTCAAGGTATTGGTTTTGCGATCCCAACGAGCACTGTTCAGCGTGTGCTTGAAGATTTGAAAAACAGTGTTAACAGTGTAAGCCCGTGGATTGGCGTTCAGGTGCGCCCGGTGGATGAGGAAGCGGCCCGCTACCTGGGGTTGACGAAAGCGGAAGGGGCTCTGGTAACAGGAGTGATTGCCGGCAGCCCGGCGCAAAAAGCCAGCCTAAAGCAATGGGATGTGATTGTTGAGTTTAATGGGGTCAAGATCAACAACGCGGATGATCTGGTCACGGCTATCAAGGCTACTCAAGTGGGAAATAATGTGAAGGTTTTAGTTGTACGCAACCGGCAACTTAGCTCAGTAAATATTTCAATAGCTGAAAAGCCGAGAAATATTAAATAGGAGTACTCAGGAGTCAGAAGTTAGAAGTCAGAATTAAAGAATTGTTTATTGTCTTGAGATATTCTAAATTCTGACTACTGAGTTCTGAATACCTATGAGGGAAATGCAGGTTTAGTTATGGTTAACTGGAACAGGATTTACAATCTGTTAGATGATATTACCCCCCTGGCCGTGAACTGCGGCCTTCTTTGCGGGTCGGCTTGTTGTACAGAGTGGGAGCAGGGCGCCGGTATTTACCTCTTGCCCGGGGAAGAAGGCATGTTCAGCGGGCTCGAGGAATGGCTGGTACGGGAAGAACGCTCCACCGGGGAATATGGGGTCATTATTCGTTGTAACGGAACCTGTCCCAGGGAAAGAAGACCTTTTGCCTGCCGGACTTTCCCAGTCACGCCGTATCTTTCGCCAGAGGGGAAATTAGAGTTGCGTCTGGATGAAGCGGCTGTACTTCTTTGCCCCTTAGTAAAAGCAGGCGACATAAGGATATTGGAAAAACGCTTTTTAATGCGGACTAGACTCGCCTGGGAGGAACTCCTGCGCGAACCGCAGATTAGAAAAAATATTGAATGGAAATCACGCCAAGTTGACATTATGGAAAAGGATCCATGGAGGAAACTGTTAGAGCTTTAGTTAACGTGGCGCAACAGTTTCAGGGATACCGGCGGGCGGGTAACGGCGCATTAACTCTTGCCTGGTCATAACCACATATTTGGGTGATAGTTTTTCTCTATATGTCTTTGAATTCTTAAAGCCGCCAGGATGGAAAAGTGACAGGAGCAGATTTTCGTACCAGCCTGTAAACATACGGAAAAGGCCTGGCTTTAATTCATACGTTGTAAAACCAAGACGTACCGTACCGCGGTGCAGAAGGGTGATTCCCAACAATAGCTTCGCTTTGCCGTACCGTTTATCGTCTTTCATCAGTCTGGCCAGTTTAGGTAAACTATGACGTACTTCCCGCATGGCGATGACAGCAATTCGTTCAGTCGAGGAGTGTTCACCCAGCAGTTTCAATAAAAGGTCGTTGTTAATATGAATTTCAATGTAATAGTCTCCCTTTTTTAGCAGGGAGCCATCTTTCATCAACCACTCTTGCCCGTGGTAACGGCGAAGCGCCAGCCGCCAGATGAATGATTGATCATCTTTGATGTCTTTAATCCCGGAAAGCAGCCTGATTATCCTGTCAACAAAACTCCATAAAAATATAACCATCCTTTTTGCCGCTGAACCATTATTTTTACCTGCCATGATCTCTTCCAACGGGGCCACCCGCAAGCCGCGCAGGGTTATTCCCTCCAGGATTTGGGGCAGGGCGGCAATCACCCGGTCTGGCCCTCCCGGAGCGGCGCCAGGCGCGGAGTCGCTGTCGTGGAAAATAAGGATGACTCCGTCCCGCAGTTTATTCAATACCCTGCGCGTTATGCTTTCCGGCGTGGCATGTTTGGCCCAGTCCCAGCTCATGTAAGTCCAGAGCACTACTTTTAGACCCCTGCTCCAGTAGTACCATAGTGAAGACAAGTTGTAGAGCCCCCAGCATGGACGAAAATAAATCGGTTTTTTACCGGTTAGTTCTTCGAGTACGCGATTGGTATCGGTAATTTCAGTGATTGTGGCGCGAGGGCCCAGCAGCCAGGCGGCTTTGTGCCTGAAGCCGTGGTTGCCTATTTCGTGTCCGGCTGATGTAATCTGTTTAATTAAATCAGGATATAATTTGGCCTTGGCGCCGGTAATAAAAAAACTGGCCTTTACCTGATGGCGGTTTAGTATATCCAGTATTTGCGGGGTGTAACGGGGGTCAGGTCCGTCGTCAAAAGTAAGGACGACTGTACCTTTCCCTTTTGTGGCGCGTGATATGACGCCAACTTGGCCGAAACGGGTCAGAACCGTAGGGGCGACAATATATACAATCAGAATTATTAATAAGATTTTAGCGAAGTAAGGTTCCACAAAAAACCCCTCTCGTTCGATACTGGAGTAGAAATAAAGCGTGTCTGTTCCGGTTAAGTCTTTGAGTTATCAGCAAAGCCGGTTATTGGCAAAGAATCTCTCCACCGGATAGAACATGTAAAAGAATGACATGATAGCCAGTAATGTTGTACTTATAATGATGGGAGCTTGAATCCCCATGTATTTTGCCACGACACCACCAATAGCCGGTCCAATGGCCACACCCATGCCTTCAATAGTGGAAAAGACACCCCAGCCGGTAGCCTGTCTCTCAGGTGGGACAGCTTTAGCGAGAAGATTGTTCCAAGCGGGTAAAACCGCGGCGTATGAAAAACCTACCAGGGCTGCTAACAGGTAGGCGTTAAAGGCATTGCGGACAAACGAAAAAGCTGCCAGTGAAATCGCGCTCATGCCAAACCCGGCACTCAGAATCAATTTAAGAGTCACCCGGTCAGCCAGGCGGCCCATCGGCAGGAATGACAGGGCAGCCGCCGCTCCGCCAATTAATAAAAGGATTGCGTACTGGTTCGGTTCCAGCCCAATTTTATTTTGCGCATACAAGGGAAGCAATGGTAGTAACAATCCCCCCGCCAAGGTTTGCAGAAACATACCCGGCAAGAGAATCTTTTTTACAGCTTGATTCCGGAGCATACTTGATACTTCTTTTTTGAAAGAGAAGCCGTGATCGGTGTCTGCTTTATACTCCGCCCCCGGTAATAGCGTTGCGGCTACAGCCAAAGCAATACCCCAAAGAAAAATCAACAACCAAAAGGCGATACTATAGTCCCGGGTAATAAAGAAGTTGATAACAACCGGACCTCCGCCGCCGCCAACCAGCCATACAGCAAAAATAACACCCATCCGGGCCGCCCGTTCTTTTAGCTGAACAGGCGCCACTTCACTTATTACGGCAAGCCATACCGGTGAGACGCCTAGTCCCAATATGGCTGACCCGGCAAGCAGGAGAGGGGCGGAGGGGTAAAGTTTCATCAATACCAGGGCCGCCAGTCCGAATAGCAAACCGATCAGCATTGTTGAGTGCCCATGGCGGTCCAATTGCCAGCCGGCAGCGCCCTTTGAAAGGGTTTCTGCCAGGTAGTGCATAGATACGGCAAGACCAGCCGCGGCTACCGAAATACCTAAATAATTAACCGCGAAAAGGGGGAGGAATGTGAGAAAGAATGCGCCCCGTGTGAATTCAATTAAAAGAAGCACCAGTAAAAGGCAATATTCTTTTGGAGAATTAAGTATATTTTTTAGTTCGTGCAAAAAAATACTCCTTTATTATTTTGAGGAAGTTCAATCTTTTTTATTATACACTATTGGCAGATTAGGAACAATTACAGTTCAAAAGCGTCAAATATAATGATTGTGTTTACATATAATCAATTAATAATAAGTGGTAATAATATAATGAAAAATGAAGCAAATAAAAGTTGTATAGTTGTTTTATACGCTATTTTGTTTTTATTTATTTTTACTACGTGTACTTTTAATCAATTGAGTCGCACTGCCGTTGCCGCGGATTTCAGACTGGGCATCGGGAGTAGCGCGGGCAACTTTGCTTACTCTAATCAGGACGGCAAGCTTAACAGGAAGGTTGTCGGCTTTTATGCTCAGGATTACCCTGGAGATATGCTCGCATACGATTCCTTGGCATGTAGTCATGCTGATATAGATACTATTGCTGTTTTTAACTGTCGCGTAGATGGAACCGGTAATCTGATAAATCAATCAACAAACCACGTAGTTGACTTGGCGAAAAGGGAAAATGTTAAAGCATTGTTATTGGTTCACAATTTCAATAATTATATTGATAAAGATGCCGCGCATAAAGTGTTGTTGGAGGAAAACAGAAATAATCTAGAAGAAAATCTTCTATACACTATCAGACAAAATGGTTTTGATGGCGTTAACATTGACCTGGAAGGGGTTCCCCCTGGTGATAGAGAGAACTATATCAAACTCCTGACAGAATTGAAAGAATTGTTCAGTCCCCATGGATATCTGTTAACAGTATCTATCCCGGCGGAAACACGGGACAATCCGAAAAGCGATTGGAGTGGGGCTTATGAATACAGTGCCATTGGTGAAATTGCCGACTTGGTTATTTTGATGACCTACGACGAACACTGGTCCGGCGGTGAACCCGGCCCTGTCGCTTCCCTGCCATGGGTTCAACAAGTGTTGGACTACGCCCTTGAAACCATCCCAAAGGAGAAAACACTCATGGGGATCGCCGCTTACGGATACGACTGGTCTGCCGGGAAAGGTCATGTGATCTTCTGGAACGGAGTGAACTCACTGGCTGATAAATATGGGGGCGCCAAATGGAACGACAAATTTTCCTCGCCTTTTTTTACATATTATGATGAAAAGGGATACAAGCATGAGGTATGGTTTGAAAATAAATATAGCTTGAGATTGAAATTGGATCTGGCAAACTGCTACAATATCGCTGGTATCGCTGTTTGGCGACTGGGTTTTGAGGACTCTAGTTTTTGGCAAACAGTAAGTGAGAAGTTTTAATAACACCGGAGGTAAGACCGTCCACTTCGCTGGATAATACTTGCGCCGGAATTCGTGAAAAAGGTTATTGATAGTTTAAGAGTTTATATGTATAATCTAATTGAGAATGGTTTTAATTATCATAATAACGATAATGATTATCATTATTGGAGGGGATGCTGTTGACCCTTGATAATGCAAAAAAAGGTCAGTTGGTTAAGATAACCAATATTCCCGACGAAGTAACCCGCATTAAGGCCATTCGTTTTGGGATATCTGAGGGAGAAGTTGTAACCTGCCTTGAGGTAGTGCCGGCAGGTCCGGTGGTAGTATCTAAAAATAAACAAGAAATAGCTATCGGCAGGAGTTTGGCCAGTTATATTTGGGTTGAGCCATGCTAGAAGTAGGGGGGAGGAGGTATTGGATAACAGCGGGATAAAAGCCGGCAACCCGGCGGCAGGGAAAAAGATAGTCCTGGCCGGCAACCCGAATGTTGGCAAGTCAGCCCTCTTTAATATACTCACCGGCTTATATGTCGATGTTTCAAATTACCCGGGGACCACTCTCGACATGACCTGCGGCCGTTATAACGGCGATGTGATAATTGAGGCGCCGGGTGTTTATGGCCTGTCTTCCATGAATGACGAGGAGAAGATAACCCGGGATATTATCCTGGCGGCGGATGTCGTGGTAAACGTCGTTAACTCGCTCCATCTTGACCGGGATTTATTCTTTACCCTGCAGATTATTGATATGGGCATCCCCATAGTCGTAGCTTTGAATATGACGGATGAGGCTATGCAGGTAGGTCTTGAAATAAATATAAATTTACTTGAAAAATTATTGGGAGTTCCTGTTGTACCTATCGCCGCCGTATCTGGCGCCGGTATTGAAGAGTTGAAGGATAAAATTTACTCTGCCCGGACAGGACACGTTAATCTTGCCCTGATGGAAAAAATGAAAATGCTTCTTTCTAAGATGAATAGGAGAGAAGCGCTGCTTGTTATTGAAGGAGACGCTAAACTCAGCGAGTGTTACGGAGTACAACCCGGAACCGAACGGGAAGCTATTTACCGTGCCCGGCGGGAAAACGTGAACCGGATTGTGGCGCAAGTTGTCAGAGAGATTAACAAAGATGCAAGCATTGCCGCCAGGTTAGGGAACTGGATGCTTCTTCCTGTAACGGGTTTTCCGCTGTTAGCCTTGACTTTGTGGGCTGTTTACGAACTGGTGGGAGTTTTCCTGGCTCAATTTGTAGTCGATCTCACCGGGGGTTTTATGAGCGGGTATTATGAGCCGGCGGTCAGGTCGCTACTTAGTGGAGTCATATCACCGGAAGGTGTCATATATTCGATTCTCGCCGGACAATACGGGTTGCTGACTTTAACTGTCACCTACTTGATTGGCCTGTTGTTTCCGTTAGTGCTGGGAATCTTTTTTGTTCTTTCTATTTTGGAAGACTCGGGTTACATGCCCCGCATCGCCACTTTGTTGGACCGCACATTGACTGGAATCGGCTTGAATGGACAGGCAGTGATCCCTCTGCTGCTAGGATTCGGTTGCGTTACTATGGCTTGTATAACCACTAGAATCCTTGGGTCCGACCGTGAGCGTAGAATAGCAATATTCCTGTTGGCGCTCGGGGTTCCCTGCTCGGCGCAGATGGCTATAATTACAGCTGTGCTTGCCGGTTCGGGCGTGTCTTATATGCTTTTATACATGCTGTTTATGCTGTTTATGATAGTCGGCGCCGGCACGTTGCTGGGGCGTTTTTTACCTGGCAGGCCATTTCCCTTATTGATTGAATTACCGCCATTACGTTTGCCCGGGGCTAAAAACGTCTGGAAAAAAACTTGGGGCAGATCATACCAGTTTATTAAAGAAGCTTTTCCCATATTTGCCGGGGGAACACTATTATTAGGGATTCTGGATGTTTACGGTGTTTTGCATCAATTGCGATATCTACTGGCGCCTGTAACCGTAAGCTGGTTACACCTGCCGGAGGAAGTGGCCGATATCTTTATCATGGGTTTTATTAGGAAAGAATTTGGAGCGGCAGCCGTCTTGAATCTACAAATGTTGCCTCTGCAGAAGTTTGTTGTAATGCTTACACTTTCATTAACCGTACCTTGTATCGCTTCAACAATGGTGATTTTCAAAGAACGCGGCTGGCGCGAGGGGTTATTGATATGGGCTGCTGTTTTTGCCACGGCATTTATTGCTGGCGGGTTAGCTACGCGTCTATTGGAAATCTGGTTAGTTTAAACTGTCCAAGGTTTTGCGAATGACGGAGTATCTTGTTGCTATTTTTTGTTATCACTCTGGGATAGGCGCTGGCTGTATGCTATAATATAGTATTAGTTATGTTAATATCAGAAGCAAGATAAATAATTGTTTGGATATAAACAGATCTGATAGATTATTCTTAGGTGAACATAATGCATAAAAAAACTGGCCAGTGGATCTTTTTGGCGATATTGTTTATTTTTATTGTTTCGGATACATCGCTTGCTGCCACCAGTCCTGTAGTTGTGGGGGGTGCGGCAATAGTTATTGACAGTAATAACGGCCAGGTGCTTTATGAGAAAAATTCGCACCAGCACATGTACCCGGCTAGCACCACCAAAATTCTAACTGCTATAATTGCTTTGGAAAACAGCAATCTGAACGATCAGGTTAGAATATCAAGTAATGCGTGTAATGTAGAAGGTTCAGCCGTTGGTTTGCAAGAGGGCGAAAGAATTTCCATGGAAGACTTGCTCTATGCGTTGATGTTGAATTCGGGGAACGATACGGCGGTAGCCATTGCTGAACATGTCGGGGGGTCAGTTAGTGGATTTGTCGACCTGACGAATAAAAAAGCGGCGGAAATTGGCGCCGTTGACAGCCATTTCAATAACCCCAACGGGTTACCTGACCCCAATCATTACAGTAGCGCGTATGATCTGGCTGTTATCGCCCGTTATGCCATGAAGAATCCTGAATTTCGAAAAATTGTCGCTACAGAAACTAAAAATATCCGGCGCGAAAATCCTGAGGCACAGACTTATCTTTTAAATCACAACAAAATGTTGTGGCAGTATGAAGGTACTATCGGTATTAAGACCGGTTACACGGACGCAGCGGGACAATGTTTAGTAGCGGCTGCCAACAGGCAGAACCGGGAGTTAATAGCCGTGGTATTGGGTAGTGTCGGAACCAGTATTTGGGATGATGACAGAGCTCTTTTAGACTATGGCTTTGTTGAATTTAAATCAGCTTCCGTTATTGATGCGGCTAAATACGTCACGGATACGAGCGTTAAGTATGGAGTATCAACCTCGGTGCCGGTTGTAGCCAGCCAGTCCTTTACTTATGATTTTCCGAAGGATAAACCAGTAGAAGTCAGACAAGAGGTAAGATTAAAAGAACAAGTGTCTGCGCCTGTGGTTGCCGGCCAAAAACTAGGTGAACTGGTTTTCTTCTCCGGTGAGCGTGAAATCGGGCGTGTAGATCTGGTGAGTCAGCAGGATGTGCGAAGAAAGTGGTCCGTTCACTGGTGGCAGTGGGTTTCACTGGTACTATTTATATTATTATGGCGATCTGTAAACCGGTTTCGGTACAAATACCGGCGCCGTGGTTATGTCAATCTTGATAGACGTAAGTATTACTGGAAATAAGTCTGTAGATTATTTACAAGTGTTCTTTCGTTTACAGGTGCATGAAGATTGCTTATACTACAAAAAAGCATTGCTGGTGGTGTTTTTATGAATAATAAGGTTATTTCCGATATTAGCGAGAAGTTGAGGGAGAAAGAATGTAAATTCACATCACGACGGGAGCATATATTAAAGGTTCTTTTGGAGAACAAAGGAAAACACCTTTGTGCAGAGGAAATATATAACCTGGTTAAACAAAAAGCGCCGGATGTGGGAATTGCCACGGTATACCGTACATTGGAACTATTTCAGGAATTTGATATTATTAATAGCATGGATTTTGGGGACGGGCGTAAACGTTACGAGTTCGGCGGAGTTGAAGGGATGAATCACCACCACCATCATCTCATATGCACCAAGTGCGGCGCAATTACTGAAGTGAATGAGGATTTGCTGGAGGAGTTGGAAAATAGGGTTAGCAAGCAGTATGATTTTAACATAACCAACCATCAGTTGAAAATTTTTGGTATTTGCAGAAAATGTGTCTGAGCCATGCCACACAAGTTGTGGTATATTTTTTTATATGCTTAAACATTTTAAAAGCAGTTATCTCTCAAGTAAGGGAAGGAATTAAACAATGCCGGTAGATTATCATTTACATACCAAAATGTGCGGCCATGCCACTGGTGAGATTGAAGAATACCTCGCTGCGGCCCAAAGACAGGGTTTGGCTGAGGTCGGTTTTTCAGACCACCTACCGTTATATTTTTTACCCCCTAAAAAAGCAATTCCCGGCTATGCCATGTTATTGGATGATATCCCAACCTATATAAGAGCTGTCAGGCGGTTGCAGGAAGAGAGTTGGCCGGTGCGGATTAAACTGGGGGTGGAAGCCGATTATGTCCCCGGTCATGAAAGTAAGCTGGAAGAATTGCTGAATTCCCAACCCTTCGATTATGTGATCGGATCGGTTCATTTTATTGATGGCTGGAGCTTCGATAATCAGGAAGAAGTAGATAAATACAGCGAGTGGGACATTTGGGAGCTATATGAAAAGTACTTTAACCTAGTCCAGCAGGCGGCTCTAAGCGGCTTTTTCGATATCATGGCTCACCCCGACTTGATAAAAAAGTTTAATTATTCCCCTTCAAAAAGGTTAACCCCTCTTTATGAAGATACCGCGTTGGTTTTTAAAAAGGCGGGGGTGTGTGTCGAGGTCAATACTGCAGGGCTTAGGTATCCGGTGCGAGAGATCTACCCTTCCCGGGACTTTTTAAAAATTGCATTCCGGCACGGACTGCCTGTTACCCTTGGTTCCGACGCGCACCACCCGGAACAGGTCGGCGCGGGATTCGCACAAGCGATAGCTTTAATAAAAGAAGTCGGTTATGAGGAAATAACCTTGTTTGATCAACGGACAAGAATTTCAAAAAAGATATAATTACAAAACAATAATTACGATTGTAGCACCTGATGAGTAAAATATTCATCGGGTTTTTTATTTTCATAATTTTATTTTTAAAAAAAGGAATTTTATCATTAATATAGAATTAATTGTGGTGGAAAGTGGTGGTAAGTGGATCGCTTTTGGCTAATGAGGTTGCCTGTCATGTTTATGGGAGAATACCAGCACATTGTTGATGCCAAAGGAAGGCTTTTTATACCGGCCCGTCTCCGAGAAGGCCTGGGAGATCTTTTTGTCTTGACAAAAGGTCTGGATGGATGCCTTTTCGCTTATCCCTGTCAGGAATGGCAGGTCTTAGAGCAAAAGCTGAAATCACTCCCCTTTACCAGGAGAGATGCCCGGGCCTTTGTTCGGTTTTTTTTCTCGGGAGCGACAGAGTGTGAAGTTGATAAACAGGGAAGAATATTAATCCCGGGCAACTTGCGCGAATACTCCAAGCTGGAAAAAGAAGCTGTTGTAATTGGTGTTTCGACCCGGGTGGAAATCTGGTCTGCTATTGAATGGGAAAATTACAAAACGAAGGCGGCTTCTTCTTATGAAGATATAGCTGAAAAAATTATTGATATTGATTTGGAGTTGTAAAAACGACAAAATTCAACAATTTAATATCCTGAAGTCGAAAAATATGGTAATATAAGGACAGTGGAGTAGTTTCATGAATTTTGTTCATGTTCCGGTGATGTTGATTGAGGCTGTCACTGGACTTAACATCAAACGAAATGGTGTTTACGTTGACTGCACACTTGGCGGCGCGGGGCATAGTGAAGCCATATTAAAACAGATCGGTCCCCACGGGCGGTTGATAGCGTTTGATCAGGACCCGGAGGCCATAGCTTATGCCAGTGAAAAATTGGCGCCGTACCGGGGCAAGGTGGAGTTGGTGCGGGCTAACTTCAAAGATTTGGCGGTTAAACTAAAGCAGTTAAAAATTGAATCTGTCGATGGAGTGTTGTTCGATCTCGGCGCTTCGTCACATCAGTTCGACGACCCGGCCCGGGGTTTCAGCTACCTGAATAACGCTCCATTGGACATGAGGATGAATCCTGAGCAAGAAATAACTGCCAGGGAACTTGTTAATAAATTGACAGTAAAAGAGTTGGCCCGGATCATCAAAGAATATGGTGAGGAACGCTGGGCATCCAGGATAGCCGAATTTATCCATGCGGAAAGAAGTCACCAGGCAATTGAGACTACCGGCCAACTGGTTGAAATAATCAAGAAAGCAATTCCAGCCCGAGCCAGGCGTAGTGGGCCACACCCGGCCAAACGGACTTTTCAGGCATTGCGCATAGCGGTTAACGGCGAACTTGAGGTTTTAGCCGGAGCTGTACGTTCTGCTGTCCAGGTTCTCGGTAACGGGGGAAGGATTTGTGTTATTTCTTTTCACTCATTAGAGGATCGTATTATTAAAGACCTATTTCGAGAACTTGCCGCGCCTTGCTCTTGTCCGAAAGAATTCCCGGTATGCGTTTGCGGCAAAAAAAAGGTTCTAAATATTATTACGACGAAGCCGATGGTGCCCGGACCTGCCGAATTAGAATGCAATCCCAGGTCCAGAAGCGCCAGGCTCAGGATAGCGGAAAAAATATTAAATTAGTAGTGATAAATCATTGTCACTTGCATCTATCTAATGGTGAAGCGAAGCTTCATGGGCGTCTGGCTACTGAATACTGACTACTATGGAATAATCTACCTCGGCATATGTTCAGTTGTTCTATTCTTCAGGGGGCGTGAATAAGATTGATTGTAGCTCGGGAGAAGACAGGCAGCTATGGTTTTTTTGATGAATCGTTTCAATCGAGAAAAACACGCAGGCGCAGTGCGGTTTTCAAAAGTGAAAAACTCGCGCTTACCGGCTTCGTTCTTGCGATTTTTTTAGTGGGTGTATTTATTACTTATTACTGTTCCCAGCTATTTACCCTCGGTTATCAAATAAACCGCCTGAATAAAGAACTGGCCGCCCTTCGCGTGGAAAATCACGGATTGGATGAGGAGATTCAACAACTGGTAAAACTGGATAATATTGAATACCTGGCTGTTCATAAGCTTAATATGGTTAAACCGGATGCTAATAATTATTTAGTAGTCACCGTTGCCGACCCGACTTCACGTGAATTGACTACCCAGTCAAAAGAACAGAACAGCCAACCGCTTGCCGTTTCCTGGGGTGAAAAAGAAAAAAACCGCTTGATTAAAACCTTTGATGAACTAGTTAACCGGTTTGAAAATAAAAACTGGCTAGAGTCAAGGTTACGGTTTTGGGAGGGGGCAAATGCAAACAACAAACATATTGATTCGAAAGAGAATAACCATACTGTTTCTAACAACCGTTGCTGTTTTCTTGTTTCTGGTTTTGCGTTTGGGCTGGCTTCAACTTGTTGAAGGGGACAGGCTGAGAGCGGAAGCTCTGGACATTCGAACCCGGGATGTACCGGTGGAGGCCAAGCGAGGGGCGATACTTGACCGGAACGGCAATGAGCTGGTGACAAGTATTAGCGTGGATTCCGCATATGCGTTTCCTCCCCAGATTGTTGATAAACGGGGAACAGCGGATAAAATAGCCGGTGCTCTTGGAATGGATAAGGAAGATGTGTATAAAAAGCTCACTCAAAATGTGGGCTTTGTCTGGCTAAAGAGACGAATTGACTACGAATCGTCCCAAAAATTAAAGGCGCTCAAAATAGATGGTGTCGAACTAGTGGAAGAAAACAGGCGTTTTTACCGCCAGGATAGTTTGGCCGCTCACTTGCTGGGATTTGTCGGGGATGACAACCAAGGTTTAACTGGGTGTGAAAGTGTATATGACAATGAACTGAGAGGAGTCCCCGGCCGTATCGTTATTGAGAAAGATGCCGTGGGAAGAAGCATTCCTGAAGCGGTGCACAAGTATATTCCATCAGTGCCCGGCAACAACCTGGTATTGACAATTGACCAGACTATCCAGTTTTTCGTTGAAAGGGAACTGGATAAGATCACAGAGTCCTACCATCCGAAATTAGCTGTTATGATCGTAATGAATCCCAAAACAGGGGAAATCCTTGCCATGGGCAACCGGCCGACATTCAATCCGGGCGAGTGGCAGCGTTATCCCCAGTCTGTGTGGGACCATAACCCGTCCATCTGGTATAATTATGAACCCGGTTCAACTTTTAAGATCATTACAGCCGCCTCCGCCCTGGAGGAAGGCGCTGTGAGAACGAGCGACACTTTTAATGACCCCGGCTTCATTAAAGTCGCTGACCGGACAATCAGGTGCTGGTACGATGGCGGGCACGGTTTGCAAACCTTTGAAGAAGTTTGCCAGAATTCATGCAACCCAGGTTTTATTACTGTTGGTCTGAGATTGGGAAAAGAAAAATTTTATAAATACATCAACAAATTTGGTCTCGATCAAAAGACAGGCATCAGCTTGCCCGGAGAGGAAGTAGGAATTCAAATTCCCGAGAATGAAGCCACCGACTTAAATATTGCCACGATGTCGATAGGCCAGTCTATCGCAGTTACACCAATCCAGCTGGCTTGTGCCGCTTCCGCGGTGGCTAATGGGGGAGTTTTGTTAAAACCCACGCTGGTTAAGGCGATTACCGACCCTAACGGAAAAGTGCTGAAGGAATTTAAAGCTGAACCGGTTCGCCAGGTCATTTCGAAAGACACCGCTCAAACCTTAATGAGATTGCTAACTAATGTGGTCCAGAAGGGAACAGGTAGAAACGCTTTTGTCGACGGTTACGGCGCGGCGGGCAAAACCGGTACCGCCCAGGTAGTAGGACCCGGAGGTTATGTTGACGGTAAGTATGTTGCTTCGTTTATGGGCTTTGCGCCGGCGGATGACCCGCAAATTGCCGCTCTGGTGATGGTGGCCGAACCCAACGGCCCAAATTATTTCGGCAGTCAGGTCGCGGCGCCGGCCTTTAAAGCGGTAGCATTGGATAGCCTGCACTACCTGAAAGTTCCGGAAAGGACTGAAATAGAAAAGCCTAGAGATCCTTTTATGTTTCAAGAACCTAAATCTAGGGTCGTAGTTCCGAATGTCGTGAATTATCCGGTGGAGGACGCTCAAAAGGTGCTGAAGAACGCTGGATTCGTAGTTCAGACAAGAGGTCAGGGTGGTTTTGTAAGCAATCAGGTTCCCAAGGGTGGTGTTGATGTTTTGAATGGCTCCACTGTAATTCTTGAATTACAGGAAATTGACGCATCCAATGAGGTTGCCATGCCTGATTTAAAAGGACTGACAATTAAAGAAGCAGGCAGTCTGCTTGAAAAGCTGGGACTTGTCTTAAGCCCGGCAGGCACAGGTTTGGCTATCGGTCAACAGTCGCCACCCGGCTCAAAAGTACCCAGAGGGACAACAATTAACGTTGAATTTGGTGAAAGCTTTGTGCAAACTTTGCATGACTGAGTCTTTAATAAATGTCAATAATGGAAATACTATGAAATATTGTAGGGCCTGACCATTCTTAAGCATTACAATTCCTATTTGGAGGATTCTTAATTGCTTTTGAGAGAACTGCTTGAAGCGGTTGATATCCGGGCTGCCGGCGGCAATCATGATGTCCGGCTTAAAGGAATAACCTATGACTCGCGCAAGGTGCGCCCGGGTTTTCTATTCGTTTCCATAAAGGGATTTAAATCTGACGGGCATGATTATGTGGGTCAGGCAATAAAGCGAGGCGCTGTTGCGGTGGTAATGGAGCGTGAGCTTGAATTGCCGCCGGATATCGCATGGGCTGTTGTTCAAGATACCAGGCATGCTTTGGCATTACTGTCAGCGCGGTTTTTTGGCGATCCTTCCAAACAGTTGAAGATGATCGGTGTAACGGGCACCAATGGCAAAACGACGACCACCAGCCTTATCTCTTCTATCCTGAGCTCATCCGGGGAAAAAGTGGGGTTGATCGGGACTGTTCATAACAGAATTGGAGCCCGGATTATACCTGTTAGTCATACTACCCCTGAATCGACTGATTTGCAGGAATTGCTTGGAAAAATGATCGTGGAGGGAGTGGGCGCCTGTGTTATGGAAGTTTCTTCTCATGCTCTGGCGCTAAACCGGGTAGACGGCTGCGAGTTTGATATGGCTGTTTTTACAAACCTCACCCAGGATCACCTTGATTTTCACCAGAGCATGGAAGATTATTTGGAAGCAAAATTGAAGTTGTTTAAGAGCCTGAACTTGCCTGGTGATAAGGGAATTATCAAATGCGCCGTGATTAATGCCGATGATCCGGCGGCGGAGCGCTTTGCCCAAGCTGCCGGTGGTTTAATTTACACCTTCGGCGTCAAAAATACGGCTGATGTTTATGCTACAGAGATCAATGTCAACGCCCGGGGTGTCAGTTTCAATATCGGTGGGAAATTAGGCAGTTGTCAATTAAATCTTCATTTGACCGGCCTGTTTAACGTATATAATGCGTTGGGCGCTTTTACCGCAGCGGCGGCGCTTGGCGTGCCACAAGAAATAATTAAAGATGCTCTTGAGAACGTTCAGGGAGTGCCTGGCCGTTTTGAACAGGTCGATGCGGGTCAGGATTTCACAGTGATTGTTGATTATGCCCACACGCCGGACGGTCTTGAAAATATTCTTAAAACAGCCCGTCAGTTGACCCGAGGGCGCTTAATCACAGTTTATGGTTGCGGAGGGGACCGTGACCGTGGAAAACGTCCGATGATGGGGAGTATTGCCGCAAAATACAGTGATTTTCAAATTATTACATCCGATAACCCGCGCACTGAAAATCCGGCAATAATTATTCAGGGCATTATTGAAGGGGTCCTGCCGCTGGTCCAAAAGGAGAATTATCTTGTGGAACAAGACCGGCGCAAAGCGATTGGCCTGGCAATTAGCATGGCACGTAAGGATGACGTAGTGATCATAGCCGGTAAGGGTCACGAAGATTACCAAATAATCGGCACGGAAAAATTTCCGTTTGACGACCGCCGGGAAGCGGTTTTAGCCATTAAAGAATTACGCGGAGATAAGATGGATTAGAGCTCAGAAAACGAATTTGAGACCGCTGACTGCGGGATTATTTGTTAATAATTTATGGGGGTTAGTATGAAATCAGCCACCTTGGGGGAAATAGCTCAAGCAATCAACGGTGAAATTATCCAGGGCGATTCCGGGATTGTAATCAACCGGGTTTCTACCGATAGCCGTAGAATAGAGCCAGGAAGCCTTTTTTTTGCGCTGCGGGGTACAAGGTACGATGCCCACCAATTCCTGGACCAGGCAATCGCAGCGGGCGCGGGAGGTCTGGTAATTGACCGTGATGTCGAGGTAACCGCCGGTATTACGGTAATTAAAGTGTTGGATACGCTAGCCGCCCTGCAGGCTTTAGCCGCATCGAACAGGGAACGATGCGGGATACCTTTGATCGGGGTGACAGGAAGCACAGGAAAAACCACGACAAAGGATATGATCGCGTCTGTTTTAGGTACACGCTTACATACCATAAAAACCATGGGTAATTATAACAACGAGATTGGTCTGCCGCTTACGCTTTTGAATATGGATGAAAACAGTGAGGTCGCGGTAGTAGAAATGGGTATGCGAGGACCTGGTGAAATAGATGCTTTGTGTCGGATTGCCAAGCCTAATGGCGCGGTAATTACCAACATCGGGGAGACCCATTTGGAGTTGCTGGGGACGGTTAGCAACATTGCGGCAGCCAAGGGAGAAATATTGGAAAATATACCAACCGACGGGTTTGCCGTGTTGAATGCGGAAAGTTCATTTATTCAAAGAGAAGCGAAGCGCTGCCGCGGGAAGGTTGTTTTTTTCGGCATTGAGCAAGAATGTGAGATAACGGCTAAAGATATTATAGCAGAAAGTGGAGGGAACCGGTTTACCGCGGAAATTGCCGGGTATGAGGGGGAATTTTTTCTACCGGCGCCGGGGCGGCATAATGTGATGAATGCGCTTGCCGCGATTGCGGTGGGAAGGGAATTAGGTCTTTCTATCGAAGAAATAGCAGAAGGACTGAAAACAGTAACTTTATCAGATATGCGCCTGGCAATTATTGAGGTGGGAGATATCAAAATTATTAATGATACATATAACGCCAGTCCGGTTTCAACCGGAGCGGCGCTCCAGGTGCTGAAAGAAGTTTCTTGTGGCAAAAGTATGGTAGCTGTTCTCGGCGATATGCTGGAACTGGGGTCCCGGGCGGTGGAAGGACACCTTGAAGTTGGTTCGATCGCGGCTGATTTGGGAGTGGACAGTTTGGTGGCGGTTGGTGATCTTGCTTCAGGAATAGCGGACGGGGCTCTGAGATCCGGCATGCCGGCAGGTAAAATTTACCGTTGTGCCGATAATCGAGAAGCGATAACAGTTTTAAACGTTATTCTCCGGGAAGGAGAAGTGGTACTGGTCAAGGGTTCCAGAGGCATGCACATGGAGCAGATCGTTGAGAGTCTAGTTAATTTTCCGAACAGAACTTGCAAGTGATAATAGTAGGAGGCATTCATGCAAGAGTTGTGGATGGCATTCGCTGCCTCGCTTTTTGTTACATTACTGCTCGGTCCCCTAGTAATACCCGTTTTGCGAAAGCTAAAGTTTGGCCAGAACATTCGGGCGGACGGACCTGCCCGGCATCTGCAAAAAGCAGGTACACCCACCATGGGTGGGGTGATATTTTTGGCAGGCGCGTCAGCGGGAGTATTATTTATCGCTCAGGGGGCGAGGGATAGTATTATTGTGCTCGTTGTGACCCTGGGGTTCGGATTAATTGGGTTTCTTGACGATTATATTAAGGTTGTGCTAAAAAGGTCGCTGGGCCTGAGAGCGCGGGAGAAACTTTTCGGACAGTGTCTTCTAGCAACTGGACTGGCTTATTGGGTAGTATACTTATCGGACAGGGGCACCAGCCTTTCCCTTCCCTTTTCATATTTGGTGATTCCGGGAGGTGTAGACCTTGATTTGGGCTGGTGGTTGTTCTTGGCGTTTACCGTTCTTATCGTTGTCGGAATGGCCAACGCTGTTAATCTTACCGACGGGCTGGACGGCCTGGCTGCCGGTGTAAGCTTGCTGGTTGCGCTCGGTATGATGGTAATTGCTTTAATTGTGGACAAATCAGGGGTCGCGCTAAGCCTGGCGGCACTTGCGGGGGGCTGTCTGGGTTTTCTTTATTACAACCGCCACCCGGCCAGAGTATTTATGGGTGACACCGGTTCCCTGGCCTTGGGAGGAGGGCTGGGCGCCGCCGCGGTAATAACAAGAAGTGAATTATTCTTAATAATAATCGGCGGGATCTTCATTATTGAAACGCTTTCTGTAATTATCCAGGTGATATCCTTTCAAACCAGGGGTAAACGTATTTTTCGAATGAGTCCGTTACACCATCATTTTGAACTGGGCGGTTGGGGAGAGAACAAGGTGGTGCTAACCTTTTGGACAGCTACCATAATCTTTGGCATGATTGGCCTTGCTGGATTTTGCCACTTGGGTAAATGAAAAGTATTTAACTCCATTTCGATATAGTTTTAGAGAGGCTGGGACCGATGGAACTTAAGAGTAAAAAAGTGCTGGTTGTCGGAGCCGGCAAAAGCGGGCTGGCAGTCGCACACTTTATCGTAAAAAAAGGCGCTGTTGCTGTTCTGGCAGATGCCAACAATCCGGCTTATCCGGATGATCAGTTGGCGGAATTGGTTGCTGAAGGGGTTGAGCTTTCTCTTGGCGGATACCCTGATGTTAAAAAGGGGAGTTTCGATCTGGTGGTAATGAGCCCAGGGGTACCCCTTACTGTCGAGCCGGCCAGGGCTGCCCTGGATAACGGAATCCCCGTCACCGGAGAATTGGAACTTGCCTACCATTTTACCGAATCGCCAATTGTGGCGATTACCGGGACGAATGGTAAGACTACTACTACTGCTTTGATTGGCGCTATTTTTCAGGATGCCGGTATCTCTACCCTGGTTGGCGGCAATATTGGCCTCCCATTAGTTGCAGAAGTGGAGAAATACTGTTCCAACGATGTGATTGTGGCCGAAGTATCAAGTTTTCAGCTGGAAACGGCCAGCTCTTTTAAACCGAAAGTGGGGGTGATTTTGAATATCACTCCGGACCACCTGGACCGCCACGGCAATATGGATAATTACATAGCGGCCAAGTCCAGGATTTATGCCAACCAGGAACCTGGTGATTATATCGTGTTAAATTATGATGATCCCCTGACTGCTGAGCTTGGGGCAAAATCACGCGGAGAAACAATTTATTTTAGCCGGCGCAAAGAATTGGAAAATGGTGTCTTCGTCGTTGAAGGAAAAATCGTGGTAAAATTGGGCGGAAAAGCTGAAGTGATTTGCGGAATTGATGATTTGAGCATTCCCGGCGCACATAACTTGGAAAACGCGCTTGCGGCAGTTGCAGCCACTAAGGTAATGGGAATAAACAACCGGTCGCTGGCTGCTACCTTGAAAAATTTTAAGGGAGTAGCTCACCGTTTGGAATTTGTAGCGGAAATTAATGGGGTAAGGTACATTAACGACTCTAAGGGGACCAACCCGGACGCTTCGATAAAAGCGCTTGAAGCGTATGACGAGCCTATCGTTTTGATTGCAGGCGGTAAGAATAAAGGCAGCGATTTTAGCGAACTTGCTGAAAAAATCAAGGAAAAAGTCAGGGTACTGGTGGTGCTGGGACAAAGCGCCGAATTAATTGCTGAAGCTGCCAGGGCGAGAAGATTTGAAAACATCCTCGCTGCGGCCAACTTCAAGGAGGCTGTGATGCTGGCCAGTCAAGCCGCCCGGCCGGGAAATATAGTTTTATTATCCCCGGCATGCGCCAGTTGGGATATGTTTAAAAATTTTGAAGAGCGTGGAGAGTTATTTCGAGATATAGTTTTAAATATTAAGAGTTATAGAGAAAATTGATCGAAGGGGGTTAGCCTGGACCGTGCAGCAAAAAAAGAAGTCTCCTGACTTTGTTCTTTTCTTAACGGTGATTAGTTTGTTGAGTATAGGCGTTGTCATGGTTTTCAGCGCTAGCGAGTATAGCACCTTGGTCAACTATAATGACAGCTTTTACTATTTTAAACGTCAGTTAGCATGGGCGCTGCTCGGTTTGATTGCCATGCGTTTAACAATGAGGTACAATTATTGGCAGCTTAAACGCTATGTTTTACCTATCCTGACAATAGCTTTAGTGCTGCTTATTTTGGTTTTGATCCCGGGTATCGGCAAGGAGGTGAACGGGGCGCGGCGTTGGATTAACGTTGGACCGCTGCCTTTCGCTCCCGCTGAACTTGTCAAGCTTTGTTTAATTATTTTTACTGCGTACGGTTTGGCAAGGCAAAAACATAAGGTCAAGACTTTTTCGAAAGGCGTATTGCCTTACCTGCTGGTTATGTCATCTGCGGCCCTCCTGATTTTAATTCAGCCTGACCTGGGGACGGCTGTATCTTTGGCTGGAATAGTAATAGTGATGATTTTCGCCGCGGGCGCAAGGCTAACCCATCTTGGGAGTATTGCGGTAAGCGGCTTGGCGGCTGTGGGTTTTGCTATTGCTATGAAACCCTACCGGCTGCAACGTTTAATGGCATTCCTGGACCCTTGGGCCGACCCCCAGGGTGACGGGTTTCATATTATTCAGGGTTTATACGCCATTGGCTCCGGCGGCCTTTTCGGCCTGGGCCTGGGGCAAAGTAAGCAAAAGTTTCTTTATCTGCCTGAAAACCACACTGACTTTATTTTTGCCATCATCGGAGAAGAGTTGGGTTTTATCGGAGCTTCACTGGTAATATTGCTTTTTGCCCTTTTTATTTGGAGGGGGCTAAAGATAGCGATAACATCGACCGACCCGTTCGCCAGCTTGTTGGCAACCGGTATTACCGCGTGGGTAGGCATACAGTCAATAATAAATATTGGCGTGGTAACCGGATCTTTGCCTGTGACGGGTATTCCTTTACCTTTTATTAGCTTTGGCGGCACCTCTTTGCTTTTTACTATGATTGGAGTGGGGATATTGCTGAATATATCTCAATTTACTGCCGCCCGGTAAGGAGTGAGCTAGTTGCGTTTTGTAGTGTCCGGCGGGGGGACTGGAGGACATATATACCCTGCCTTGGCCATATCCCGGGGTTTAAAAGAAAAATATCCAGGCGCTGAAGTGCTTTATGTCGGGACAACACAGGGAATGGAAGCGGATATTGTTTGCAAAGAGAATCTTCCCTTCAGGGGTATTGTGGCATCCGGATTAGAAAGAAAATTGTCTCTCCATAACTTACTGGTACTATGGCAAGCCGGACGGGGGTTTTGGCAGGCAGCCGGGATTATCCGGCAGTGGCGGCCGGATGCGGTGATTGGGACGGGAGGTTATGTCTGCGGTCCTGTAGTGTTGGCAGCCGCTCTACGCAGGGTGCCTACCTTGATCCATGAACAAAACGCGTTTCCCGGTATTACCAACAGGATCCTATCACGTTTTGCCGGGTGCGTGGCTGTAACTTTCGCCGATTCAATAAAGTATTTCCCAAACCCGAATAAAGTCAGACTTACCGGATTGCCTGTGCGGCCGGAAATCTTGACGGCTGAACGGAAGACCGCTTTGGAGAAGTTAGGTTTAAGCCATGATCGATTCCTCTTGCTGTCGTTCGGGGGGAGCAGAGGCGCCCGTGCTATTAATGAGGCAATGGTTTCCGTAATTAAAAAGTTCGCAAATGATCCACGTTTGAGCATCATTCATGTAACCGGCACATTAGGGTACCAAGAGTTTATAGACAACGCCGCAGCTTCCGGTATAAATTTGGACAAAATTGGGAACGTTACCATTATGTCCTACGCTTACAATATGCAGGATGCGTTGGGAGCGGCCAATTTGGTAGTTAGCCGGGCGGGTGCGGCCACACTGGCTGAATTAACGGTTATGGGCATTCCTTCTATTCTTATCCCGTACCCCCATGCAGCGGAAAATCACCAGGAATTTAACGCCCGCGCCCTTGAGAAAGAAAACGCGGCGCTTGTAGTTCTGGATCGCGAGCTCAATGGGGAGGTACTATGTGGCAAAATAGCTGAACTGCTTGATTACCGTGACAAATTATCTGCCATGAGTGCCGCCAGTAAAAGGCTGGGCAAAAGAGATGCTCTCAAAGATATAATAGAATGTGTGGATGAGTTAATCAAAGCAAGAAATAAATAAATAACCAACTTTTGACACTAAAACTGTTTGTAATAAAAATATGGTAGTATGTTTAAGTTATTATTTTATATATCTAGTGGACAAGTATAAATATGAATAATGTAACACTTTCTTGAAATATGCATAGTATATTCTATGTTTTAGGCGGAAATTGTTTGATTTAGTTCTGTTATGATATTTGTAGTTGAAACAGTACTTAACAAAAAATAAAAGTTGTGTGCAAAAATGGTTATTTTAATAATTATATTAGAAAGGTAGATGTGATTAGTGCAGAAAAAACAGCATGTTCATTTTATCGGAATCGGTGGCTCCGGTATGAACGGTATTGCCGGGATTATGTTGGGGCTAGGTTATAAGGTAACAGGTTCGGACCTGAAAACCACAGCCGTTACCGAAAGGCTGGAAGCCCTTGGGGTGACCTGTTATGCCGGGCATGCTGAGGAAAACTTGGGAAATGCCGATATAGTTGTGGCTTCTACGGCTATTCCCCCCACAAATGTGGAATTGGTTGCGGCAAAGAAAAAAGGCCTGCCGGTTATTCACCGAGGTGAGATGCTGGCAATGCTGATGGATAGGCAAAAGGGTATAGCTATAGCCGGAGCACACGGAAAAACCACAACTACATCAATGATTTCCCTGGTTTTTGAAAAGAATTATCTTGATCCCACCATAATCATCGGAGGTGAATTGACTGATATCGGTGGGAACGCAAAACTAGGCAACGGTGAATATCTAATAGCGGAAGCGGATGAAAGTGACGGATCATTTCTAAAGTTGAACCCTTTCATTGAAATTATTACCAATATTGAGGACGATCACCTGGATTATTATAAAAACGTTGAAAACATTGTAGCCGCTTTTCGGAAATTTATGGCCAAGGTACCGTACGACGGCCTGTTGATAGCCTGTCTGGACAATAGTAGAATAAGAGAATTGTTAAACGAATATGACAGGCCTTACCTGACTTATGCCATTGAACAAAATGACGCGGATTATACCTTGCGAAATCTCCGGCTTGACAATAATACTACGGCCGGCGACGTTTATTATCGGGGTGATTTTTTAGGTTGCCTGGAGTTAAGTGTGCCCGGACGGCATAACCTTTCCAACGCCCTGGCGACGGTTGTGGCCGGACGGTTTATTGGGCTTTCCTTTGATAGAATCGCGGCGGCGTTAAAAAAATTTAAAGGAGCCGGGCGTAGATTTCAGTGTATGGGCGAAGTAAGAGGGATTAAAGTTGTCGATGACTATGCGCACCATCCATCTGAGATAAAGGCTACGTTAAATGCGGCGCGCCAAATGAAAATCGGCCGGGTAGTCGGTGTCTTTCAACCACACCGTTATACGAGGACTTCACTTCTTGGCGAACGCTTCGGAACAGCATTCAGCGATGCGGATATAATTATAATAAGCGATATATATAGTGCCGGAGAACAGCCCATAAACGGGGTGAGCGCGAAAAATATAGTGTCTGCGATTGAGGAAAATGAGCACCGTGAGGTAATTTATCTGCCTACCAGACAAGAGATAGTAAATTATCTGGTTGAAACAGTCCGTCCCGGTGACTTGATCCTGACCATGGGAGCGGGTGATATTTGGAACGCAGGTGTTGAACTGGTCAACAGGTTAAAGGAGAGTCAGAAAATTGGCTGATTTAACCCTTTATCATGGATTGCTTGCGCTTATACCCGGCCGGGTTCGGGCGGGTGAACCGATGAAAAAACATACCAGCTGGCGCATCGGCGGCCCCGCGGATATTTTTGTGGAACCGGGGAACCGCCGGGAACTCCAGCTTGTTGTTTCTTTTGCCAGAGATAAAGGTATTCCTTTAACAGTTATCGGGGCTGGCTCAAACCTTCTGGTTTCCGATAATGGAATCAGGGGGATTGTGGTTAAGATAGGGAATGGCATGGCCAGGGTATTTACCGTTGGTAATGAAATTACTGTGGAAGCCGGGGCTAAACTGGCGGTAGTCGCGTCGACGGCTAGGGATGCCGGTCTGGGCGGATTTGAATTTTCAACGGGAATACCCGGTACCGTCGGAGGGGCTGTGGCAATGAACGCGGGAGCCAACGGCTCCGCCGTGAGCGCGCTGGTTAAGAATGTGTTGATATTAAACTTTGATGGGAATTTTGTCGGTAAGAGTAAGGAGGATATGTCTTTTAGCTATAGGAGAAGCATATTACATTCAGAACCGGCAATTATTGTAGAAGCTACTTTTACCTGTTATCCCAGGGATAAGAAGCTCATCCGGGAAGAGATGGCTGATTACCTGAAAAAAAGAAAAGCATCACAACCACTTTGTTATCCTAATGCCGGAAGTGTTTTTAAAAACCCGCCGGGTGACTCCGCGGGACGTTTGATCGAAGCCACGGGTTTAAAAGGGGTCCGGGTGGGAAACGCCCAGATCTCCACACTACATGCGAATTTTATCATTAATCTGGGTTCTGCCACAGCCAAGGATGTTCTGGCTTTAATAGAGCACGTCAGAGAAGTTGTAAACAGCCGGTTTGGCGTGGATCTGCAACCCGAGATAAAGTTTACCGGTTATGATTAGGCGGAGGTGACAAAATGGAAAAATTCATGATCTTGGGTGGAAACCGCCTTAAGGGTACTATTCGCGCCAGCGGGTCTAAGAATGCCACCTTACCGATATTGGCGGCGAGTATACTCAACGCCGGTAAGAGCGTTATTCACGAAGTGCCCAGACTGGTTGACGTGTCAGTAATGAAAGATGTGCTGACTCACCTTGGCGCTAAAGTCAATTGGGACAGAAACACTATTGAAGTCGACAGCACGAATGTTCAGCCTGTTGAAATTTCCGAAGATTTGATGCGTCGCATGCGCGCTTCAAATCTTCTGTTGGGGGCGCTGTTAAGCAGGTTTGGACGCGTAAAAATATCATACCCGGGTGGCTGCCAAATCGGTAGCCGGCCAATGAATCTCCACTTAAAAGGTTTACAATTGTTAGGCGCCACAATTCAGGAAAAGTTTGGTTATATAACGGCCGAGGCTGATAAGCTGGTGGGCGCTGACATTCATCTCGACTTGCCTAGCGTTGGCGCCACAGAAAATTTGATGATGGCTGCGGTGCTGTCCGAAGGCGTTACATTCATCCGGAACGTCGCTAAAGAACCGGAATTGGTAGATCTGCAAAATTTCCTTAACAGCATTGGCGCTAAGATAAAGGGCGCGGGAACAGATACGATTAAGATCGAAGGTGTCAGCTTAAAAGACCTTAAACCAACTTCTTACACTATTATTCCTGACCGCATTGAAGCCGGGACGTATATTGTCTCAGCGGCTATAACCGGTGGTGATGTAACTGTAACCAACGTAATTCCTGAACACTTAGATCCGTTATTGGCGAAACTGCGCGAGGCTGGAGTCAATATAAGCGTCGGAGATGATAGTGTCAGGGTAGTGGGAAACGGGCGAATAAAAGCAGTCGATATAAAAACGATGCCTTATCCAGGTTTCCCAACCGACATGCAGCCACAAATGATGGCGCTTCTGAGTTTAGCGGAAGGAACCAGTGTGATTACAGAAACTATTTTTGAAAATCGTTTCAAACATGTCGGGGAACTCCGCAGGATGGGCGCTGATATTAAGGTCGAAGGGCAGACCGCGATTATTAAAGGAGTTGATAAGCTAAGCGGGGCCTGTATTGAAGCCAGCGACCTGCGGGCGGGGGCGGCGCTGGTTATGGCTGCCCTTGCCGCTGAAGGCGGGACCGTTTTGGAAAGAGTGCAACACATCGACCGAGGGTATGAGCGGTTAGAAGTAAAGTACAACTCTCTGGGCGCAAGAATTATTAGAGTTCACAATTGATGTGACTCTTTTTTTGATTATCTGAAGGACAGACTATGGTTAAATAGCCTGGCGCCGGACAATACTATTTAAATGTTGAAATTATTTAAATAAAACTTAGAGAGCCATGGACAAGGGGAAAACAGTTGCTATAATCTCATCTTTGACAGTTACAAACTATAAAAAGGCTTGAAAACCCTGTATTTGCAAGGAGTTCAAGCCTTTTTTGTTATTCTTAAAAAGTGAGTAATGTTATTATTTTTTAACCCTGCTTAAA
>NZ_JAKOAV010000017.1 GCF_029478095.1 Pelotomaculum isophthalicicum JI
TCCGACGGTACCTCCCAGGTTTGTCTGCGAAAAATGCGGAGGAGAAATGCGTCCTAAAGAGCCATGGCAAAACAGCTTAGAAGATATCTTCTAGAAAAGGAAGAACCGCCCGATAGGGCGGCTTTTTTATTTAATAAGTATTAATTTCTATTCGAATTAATTAATTCCTTCTTATTACCATAAAAAATTACAAAATATACAACTTATAATCATGGAGTTAAAGTAACATCTGCCTTCATCTCCGCTGCGACCTGCAGTATACATGCTATTTTCCGGTGTGCAACACTAAACCGGGACGTATTTTACGCCCCGGTTAGTTTAGTCTAAACATTCTACGCTTTTGGGAAATACCTTTTTAAGAGGCCGTAGAAGGCCAGGCAATGTCTGGCTTCGTCTTTGCACGCTTCATGAATGGCATCGTGGATTGCGTCCTGTCCTTCCTGCTTGGAACGGGCGGCGATTTCCTTTTTCCCGCGGTTGGCGCCGGCCTCGCCATCCACTAATTTTTTCAGGTTTACTTCCGTGCTTTCACTGATTACTTCCCCCAGGAGTTCGGCAAATCGAGCCGCGTGGTGAGCCTCTTCCCAGGCTATGCGTTTCATAGTCTCGGCTATTTCCGGATAGCCCTCCCGCTCAGCCTGGCGGGCCATGGCGATATACATTCCCACCTCCATGCACTCTCCCCGGAACTGCATGTTCAAGTCATCTTCAAAACCGGAGCCTTTTGCCACGCCAATTTTGTTCCAGTCCACCAGATCCGGACCGGACGTGGTCAATAATTCGAATTTCTCCTTGGGAGCCCCGCAATTAGGACACTTTTCCGGCGGCGTTTCCCCTTCGTGGACATAACCGCAAACTGTGCAGCGCCATTTTTTCATAGCATTAGACCTCCTCAATTAATTTATGTTAGTAATTTTTCCCTCGTTATTCCGAGGGTCAACCCGCAATCGCTTACCGGTTCCCGCCTCTATCCTTTTCCAGGCATCCCGGGCAAACTCCGTGAAAATAAAGTGTAAATCCTTCCACCAGATAGCCGTTAATATTAATTGGAGCTTGTATTTCCAAAAGACCGGCATCCAGATCATGAACTGATTCGCAAATCCTACATAAAAAATGACTATGTGGATTTGGGTTCGGATCAAAATGTCTCTTATCCGCCTTGATCCTGATCTCTTGCAATTCCCCCGCCCTGGCTAACATTTCAAGGGTATTATATACTGTGGCAAGGGACAAAGACGGGTACTGGGGCTTTAATTGTTTGTATATCTCCTCCGCTGACGGGTGTTTTGTATTACCTTCGAGCAGGTTCAATATGGCCAGTCTCTGGGGTGTCAATTTCAACCCCATCTTCTTTAATTTTTTTATTACCATTATTAATTTATAACTCCTACTATTTTATAATAATTATAATTTGGTAATTCATACTTGTCAACCTGTTCAAACAGTTTCGTTAAAAAATTTTATTAAAACCGGTATAAATTCTCCTCAGCCCCGCCCGCCTGGCTGCGTCAACAGCTTCCCGGAACTCCTTACGGGTGATCCGCCTGTCCAGTTCCGGGTAGTTAACAGCATTAAAGGCGGGATAATACTGGTCCATAATGTTTATGAAAGTATCTTTAGAAACCTCATCGGCCAGAAACTCGAAAACTTTTTCCGAACGGGCCAGGTTGTCCGGCAGGACCAGGTGCCGCACCAGCAGGCCGCGGTAGGCGATGCCCCGCCCGTCCACGGCCAGGTCGTCCACCTGTCCGTGCATTTTCTTCACCGCCTTTTTGGCAACAGTGAAGTATTCCACCGCGCCGGAGTATTTACGGCCGGCATCGTCGTCGGCAAATTTGATGTCAGGCATGTAAATGTCCACGATTCCGTCCAGCAAGTCCAAAGTTTCCGGTGCGTCATACCCCCCGGTGTTGTAAACCACCGGCAGGGTAAGCCCTTTTTCCGCCGCCACGTTGAGGGCCTCCAGAAACTGCGGGACGAAGTGGCTCGGAGACACCAGGTTGATGTTGTGGCAACCCCTCTTCTGGAGATCAAGCATCATCCCGGCCAGTTCTCCGGCGGGCACCTCGTCACCTTCACCAAGCTGGCTGATTTCGCAGTTCTGGCAGAACTCACAGCTTAAATTGCAGTATGTAAAGAAGATCGTTCCCGACCCGCCTGTCCCCACCAGCACATCCTCTTCACCGAAATGCGGCCCGTAGCTGTTTACCGCCGCCAGACGCCCGCCCCTGCATATGCCCAACTCCCCCTCCAGGCGGTTGACGCGGCATTCCTGTGCGCAAACGGTACAATCCCCCAGCATGGCCACAGCTTTTTTTGCCCGCTTGGCCAGTTCACCGGGAGGAAGTTTCAGATAACTGCCTTTAACCATAAAACCCACCTTTGCCATAAAATTTTTCTGTCAAGGCGCATTGGCCAATAAATGATCAAATGTGCGGCAATGGCCGACATATTTCCAAGATAGCCTTATTTTTTGACATTTTCAAGAAGGATTATCCCCAATTTCTGTCCTTTGCCACTGCGATAAGCTTAATTGTTCCATCCCTCAAAAAATCGAGTGGAGTAATCTGTATATTACCTTTATTTCCCTGGGACATGACAATCATTTTTGGGTAAAGCTAAAAGATCCCGGTGACATGAGCCTTGAGGAAATTTTCCACAACCAGGTTAGAAACGATAAAAATGATTAAGAAAGATAAAAAATGACCACACCGCCAAAAGGTATGGCCACCTGTCACTCCAATTAATGGAGATTCATTTGATAAAACTCATGCGGGAGATTGCTATTCAACCTTCTCCTGGGGCTTAAACTTGCTTATCACGTCAGGTATCACTTCCGCCAGCTTGGACAGACTGCCTTTCTTTGCCAGGGAATACACCTGAACGTTGTCTCCCTGCAAGATGAGCAGCGCTGAAGGACTGAGTTTCATGCCCGCGCCTCCGCCGGTGCCTTTGCCTCCCTGGTTCTTTTCATCCTGTCCTTCACCGCTGCCTATGCCGAAACCAACGGAAGCCGTCACGATAGGAATAATAGTTGTATTACCGCTGATAATAGGCTCGCCGACGATAGTCTTGGTCGAAATCAGATTTTCCAGACGGGACACTAAGGACTCAATGTCTTCTTTAAACATATTGCGCACCCTCCTTAAGTTTTCTTCCGACGAATTTTGATTTAAGCTGAGTCCACCAAAGATTGCGGACAGGTCCGGCAAAAAGAAACCGTATGGTTAAATACAAGATCACGACAGGTACGATCCGGCCCGATGTTTCTCCCGCTATGTCAAGAACCGGCCCGCTGAAGTCAGCATCCAGGTCAAGGTTGACATGCCCGGCGTTTAGCGTACCCATTAACCCGGCGAGCAGTCCGGTCAGGGCCGGGTCGCCGGTGCCATAGATACCGGCCAACCGCAACCGTAGTCCTAAGGAACGAAAAACCTTTTTTATAAAACCCAAAACAGCCGCGAGAAACTTCCTGCTAAGTACCTTACTGATTGTTAAGAAATTGAATCCATGCCTCTCCTTCTTCCGCCTGGTTGTTTTCCGTTTCTCTTTTGCCTTGACTGTTCCAGGATTTTTCCGGTTAACTGGAATGGTTGCCCCGGCGAGGCGCAACGCAAATGACATCTTCCCCCTGTTCATTCCAATGGTGGCAACAAGGAGCCTCCACCCCCAAGCGATTCTCACATCCAACTGCTGCTCCTCAATACACAACCGCCCTCCGGCTTTGAAGGTCAGCGGTAAACTTAAAAGTCCCACAATCAACAGCAAAATTAGGATTAAAATCATCAATCCGCTCAACGCTGGTCACGCCTTTTGCTTATTATCTTACTCGCTATAGATGAAACACCCTTGATAACACCGGGCAGCCCGCGTCCCGCGGTCCTGGCCAACTGCCCCAACTGCCGCGTACCGGGAATCTGGGATACACCGGCAAGGAGCGGCTGCCAGGCCAGCTTTTGGGCGGCCCAGAGACTGACACTTGACGTTCTTTGCATGTCCTGCCTGGCCGCCCTGGCCTTAGTGACAGCTTGCTGGCGAATGAAAGGAAGCCCTGCCGGCACCTCAACTTCATCTTCCTGTTCCAGTTCCAGCCAGAGCAGCCTCAGCCTGGACAGTTCCCGCCGGCAAGCAGGGCAGCAAGCGAGGTGGTTGCGAACAGCTTCTGTTTCAGCCAATTCCAGCTCGCCGTCCAGAAAAGCTTGCAGGATTTCCGAACTGCACATCAATGCCATCACTCCCATCCGTAAACGCTTGCCAGTTTGCGCTTCAACTGCTGCCTGGCCCGAAAGAGACACGTTTTCACGGTGCCCGGCGGCAAGCCGGTAGCCGCCGCTATTTCTTCGTAGCTGAGTCCTTCCTGGTGCCGCATCATAAGCACTGCCCGCTGCTGGTATGACAGCTCGCTCATCGCCTGCTGGAGCACCTCACGGGCATCACGCCATTCCGCGGCATGTTCCGGGTCGCCTGTGTTTCCGGCGATGGTGTCTCCAAGCACGATGTCTTCGGCAACAGGCTGCTCCAGGGAAACAGTATCCGGCACACGCCGCCTGAGGTAGTTCAAGCAGGCGTTTACCGTAACCTTACGAAGCCAGGGTTTAAACGGCCTGCCAGGCTGAAAACTGTCCAGTCCGGTCAGCACTTTCACAAGCGCTTCCTGGGTGAGATCCAGAGCGTCTTCACTTGAACCGCCGATCCGGTAGCACAACCGGTATACGTAGGCTTCGTAGCGGGCTAATAATAACCGCCAGGCTCCTTCATCACCTTCACGGCAGCGGATGATCAAGTTATGATCGGTGTTGGCGTCCACCGTTGATCCCCCTTTAAGCCCTTCAATTATTTATTAACCCGTTTTTCTCAAAAAGTTTCATCCAAAACAAATATTTTTATTTGCCGGTTTATTCCATCAAATCATGCAGGTCGCATTCGAATATTTCCTTTTTCCGGTCAGCCAGTTGCAAAAATCTCTGGTATGTGTCTTCCAGTTTATCCCGGTTCAATTGATAGCCCAGTTCTCCCAAACAGTGTCTGAGCGCATGCCTGCCCGACCTGGCGCTCAAATTAATCGAGCTTCTGGAAACACCAACAATCTCCGGCTGGATAATCTCATATGTCGTTTTATCTTTTAAAACACCGTCCTGGTGAATACCGGAAGCGTGCATGAACGCTCCCGACCCGACAATAGCTTTATGGGCGGGAACCGGAACCCCGGTAACCCTTGATACCAGCATGCTGGTGGCGTATATTTCCCTGGTGTTCACGCTCATCTCCAGCCCATATTGCACGCGCCTGGTATACACGGCCATAATGACTTCCTCCAGCGAGGTATTGCCGGCCCTTTCACCAATGCCGTTTACGGCGCCCTCGACCTGGTTCGCCCCGGCCATTATCCCGGCGAGCGCATTGGCGGTAGCCATGCCCAGGTCATTATGACAGTGCACGCTCACCACGACTCTTTCAATCCCCCTGACATTATTCATCAGAAAGGAGATAAGCTCCTCATATTCAGAAGGGGTGGCATAGCCTACCGTATCAGGCACATTGATTATATTAGCGCCGGCCTTTATAACTTTTTCTAAAACTGTAACGAGAAAAGCGCGATCGCCGCGGAAAGCGTCTTCGGCATAAAACTCAACGTCACCGACGTATTTCCTGGCGTGCTTTACCGCGGCCACAGCCAGTTCAATTACCTGTTCAGGTGACAGTTTAAGCTTCTTCTCCATGTGTATCGGGGATACCCCTATCCCGGTGTGAATTCTCGGGTGTTCGGCCGCCCGCAAGGCTTCGGCGCAACAGTCGATATCACTCTCAACAGCGCGCGTAAGCCCGCAAACGGAGACTCCTTTTATTTCCCTGGCAATCGTGCTTACCGAGTCAGCGTCTCCAGGCGATGAGGCCGGAAAACCCGCTTCAATCACATCCACACCGAGTTTGACAAGCTGCCTCGCTATCTCCAGTTTTTCCGCAACGTTTAAAGTTATCCCCAATGACTGCTCTCCATCCCTCAAGGTAGTGTCGAAGATAAACAGCCTTCGCATCATTATTTTCCCCCTTGTTATATTTATTGGTTACGTACCATTTTAACCGTCTAAGGTCGCTAAGGTCTGATTCCATCAAACACCACCTCCCGGATAAATATTTAAACCCTCCGCCTCTTTTGAGACGAAGGGTTCACTTCGTGGTACCACTCAAATTAACGACGCCTAAACGCCGTTCACTCAAAAGGATACGGGACAACAAGTCCGATATCCCCTTCCTTTTAACGGCGGAAGCTCCGTCCGGACCTAATCTCACAATGGATTTCGACCGGCTGCTCCAGGGAGAGTTCTGCGTTAAGCCTTCGACCGCCTCGCACCATCCGGCGGCTCTCTGAACCTGATACTAAACACTTACTATTCCCTTTCATCGTCTTTACATATTATATGAATCTTACCAGCTAAGAAGCTCCGCTGTCAATAACTATTGGCGCATTCTTTTATATTATCCGGACATTAACATAAATTTTGCAAACAGGACGATCAGGAAGATATAGTTCGCTTTTGTACTCCTCATGGATGCGGATAATACTATTATAAAGCAAGCTTACGATTTTTTAATATTAAATCCGTATGGCTTATTAATATGAAATGCCGCAATTATTGCCCCAATCACATCGCACACAAGATCTAAGTCTGTATCAACCAGATCCGTCTGATACTGCACTTCTGGCTTTAACATAATATCTGTTAAGAATTCCACAATTTCAAAAAGTGTACCTAAACTGATTCCCAATAAAACCACATAGATAAATATACCGGACTTTTGAGGAAGTGGTTTGATGTTCATCTTGTACAGCAACGAATAAATGAAAAGGACAAAGGCATATGTACCAAAAATATGTAAACCGCGATCAAAAATGGGTGACGTTATATATAAATCCAAATATTCTCCAAAGAAATTATGACCTATAATTGTTAAAATCACAGTACCTCTGATATAGTTACTCAAGTGATATTTGAATTTAACTTCGAATACAGTATAAATTATCAGAAAAACAGTGGTAACACCTACATCGTACACATACTCATATTTCATGCTTCTGATTAATTCGATAAAAGTCAATAACTGCACAATTAAAAATGCAAGCGTTAAAATCATTCTTGTTCCCTGCTTTTGCATCTTGAAACCTTCTTTTTCAAATAAAGCTTAATATAACCCAATTGACAATTTGTTATTAAAGCACGCATATGCCCAGATCCTCTCCTAAGCCAAAATGAAAGCTGACTAAAAAAATAAATATATTAAATTCACCTGATCGGGTGATTTTATTTTTCCGCCAAAATGTAGTTGATTACTATTTCACAATAGCGCTGTAATAAAAACCGGCAAACAGGTACAATAAAAACACACCGGAACGCATTCAACGCTCCGGTATGTTTTTACAATCACCACAGTTTTTTTTATTTATCTGATATTGAACACCACATTTCATATAATATTCAACAACATACTTATCAATTTTCCTACTTATCTTAAGTAGGACTTCTTCGCTAGCGTTCATTTTGGATGCGTTAATAAGAATGTTTCGCGCTATCTCTATTCTATTTTTTATATCCACGTCCACTCCCCCTTCTCCTAAAAATAACCGCAAACATAATTCTATATTAAACATTTGCACATTGCAAATACTAATTATATGCCTCCAGCAGATTTAGTTGCAATTCAAAGTTAGATAAAGTATTTTAAGTTGGAGTAATAAGGAGAATAAAGTGGAGATAGATAACAAGGCCATTGGTCTAAGAATAAGGGAAGAAAGAGAAAAGCTCAAACTTTCACGTGATGAATTCGCTGAAATCATCGAGCTTTCGGAATACTACGTCGGGCAACTGGAACGCGGAGAGCGACAAATGAGCTTGCCCACCCTGGTTAATATTGCCAATACATTACATATATCTTTAGACTACCTTGTTCTAGGAAAAACTGAACACAATAATTATTATGTTCATTATGAAAATAATATTTATGAAACAAGTGCCTGCGATATTGACAAAGAAATAAATAATTTGCTCAACAAATGCTCACCAAAAGAATTAGCTCTGATAAAAAAGCTTGTACAAACCATCCTCCCTTATATAAAAAACGAATAGAACCATTTTATTAGACAAATCATTAACCCGCTTCAACAGGTCCCGCCTTATATTTTTTCTTCAACTCACGGTACAGGAAACGACGTACCAGATAATTGGAAAACCCGATTAAATTACCCGATAGAAAACGGGTAATTTCCCACTCTTCTTCATCGTTTAGTCCCTTGATGGACATGTCACGAAATTCACTAGACCTCGCCGCCACTTGCCCCAGCAAATCAGGCAGAAAGTCAAGGCCCTCCAGGGGAATGTGATTTTTCTTAACCATCATCAGAGATTTGGCTACCACGAGATCGTCATTGTTGTACATATCATTTTCGAAAGGAACCAGCAACTGAAGTTGTTCCAGGTTTTCCAGTTCTCCGCTTTTCATGCCGGTCTCTTGTAAGAGTTCCTTGCGGCTGTATGTCCGTTCCGGGTCACCGGGTTCCGCGTATGCCATTTTATATAACAACTCGTATATATGCACAGCCCTATCAATAGTTGGGTTTTGTCCAATGAAATCTAAAATGCGCTTAATAGCGTGCAGCGGCAGGAAAAACCTGCTCTGCAGGGTACGTATGATATTGATCAACTTAATATATATCTCCGGGTAATATGCCATATTTTTGGAAGTCCTGACAGGTTCAGGAAGAAGCCCCATCCGGATGTAATGCAAGACAGTCGACTTGTTCTCACCTGTTTTTTCCACTATTTCTTTCATACGTAGATTATTGTCCATTGAATATTCCTCCGGAATAATAACTAAAAAAACCTTGACAGCCCATAGCAGTAAAATTATAGTATAAGCATAAAGTATAACTTCACACTTGTCAAATGTTTTGAGATTTGACCTTGGTATATAACGCGGGGGTAAACGACCGTGCAGAAAAAAAGATTTCTTTACATAATAATAACGCTTAGCTTTCTAGTAGCAGCAGCTTATTTTGCAATGGAAAGAAAGAAAGATTTCACCGGCGCGCCAAATCCCAGGGCCGTGGAAACAATGACCGTTCAGGCTCAAACAACGCGGTCGGGTGGCGGTTTAGCCGGGATTGTCAAACCATTCAAGGAAGCAAAACTAGGTTTTCAGGTAAGTGGCAGGATTCAGGGTCCGGTCCTGGATGAAGGAACTCTGGTGGAAGAGGGATCGGTACTGGCCTCCCTCGACCCCGCCGATTACCAGGCGCAGGTGGAAGCTGCCGGCGCTGCAACAGAAGCAGCCCGGGCTGGCATCGAGCAGGCGGCGGCAGTATTGGGACAAGCCGAGGCGGCCTACCGGAAAGCCCAGCAAGATTACGAACGGGTGAAAAGCCTGTACGAAGCCAAGGCAGTCTCCAAAGCCCAGTTCGATGACGCCGGCACCCAATTGTCAGTAGCAGCCGCCAAGTACCATGAAGCTCAATCGGGCTACAATGAAGGTCAGGGAGCCAGCGTGTCCGATTATCACAAGGCGCAGGCCCTGGCCAGCCAGTCCAGGCTGCAATTGAGCCATACCAAGCTGACAGCCCCCTTCAAAGGCACCGTGCTCAAAAAAGCAGGCGAGGTCGGAGAGATGGTCAGCGCGGGCACGCCGGTCTATGTTATTGGAGACCTTGACCGGATTAAGATAGAAGTAACTGTGGCTGCAGCCGAGCTAAACAACTGGCAAGCGAGCGACCCGGTCGATGTGACCAGTCCTGATCAGCCCGGGCGGAATTGGCCTGGCGAGGTCACTCTCGTTCATCCCGCGGCAGACAGTCAGACGGGTACTTTTTTAATAGAAGTGAGTGTGGATAATCCCGGCCATCTCCTGAAGCCGGGCATGGTAGCCCGCGTGGCGAGCCGCCGGCAGACCCGCGCCACGGTTTGGGTTCCGGTAGGGGCACTGGTTAAGCGAGGTTCGGAGGTCACCGTCTTTGTTATCCGTGACGATAAAAGTTTTACTAAAAAGATTACTACAGGCGATACGATCGGCAACCAGATTGAGATAACCTCGGGGCTTGACCCCGGGGAAGAACTCGTTGTCCGGGGAGCGCTTTACCTGCATGACGGCGACCCCGTTTTAAGGCAAAAGTCCTGAAGGGGGGTAGGTAGGCCGGTGCTGCGCAAGATTCTCGAATACAACAAAATTATCCTGGTCTTCTTTGTCGCGGCAGCGCTTTGGGGTCTGCTGAGCTTCTATACCATACCACGGCAGGAAGACCCGGACATCACCCTGCTGAACGCCAGAGTAGTTACCACCTACCCCGGAGCAAGCCCTGAAAAAGTGGAAAAACTGGTTACCAAACCTCTGGAGGAAGGTTTTGAGGCAATCAAGGGAGTCAAAAAAATCGAGTCCACCTCTTCGGAAAGCCTTTCCGTGATCATTATTGAGGTTTATCCCGGCACGGACACAAAAAAAGCCTGGGACGACGTTCGCTATAAGATTGAAGAGGTGCGCGGGAATCTGCCTGACGAGGCCTCGGAACCTCAGATCAACACAGAACTGATCCGCACCTGTATGATGGTCTTGCACCTGGACGCCCCGAACATGGACTACCTTGAGCTAGAAGCTGTCAGTCGTAAAGTTAAGGACGAGCTAAAGGGGCTGCCCGGCGTGGCGGAGGTCCAGAGGGAAGGGCTTCCCGACCGGGAGATCCAGGTGGTCCTTGATTTGGAGCGAATGGCCCGTTTCAATCTGACCTGGAGCCAGGTGGCTGACGCTATTAAAGCGCGCAACGTCACCATACCGGGCGGCAAAATCAAAGAGCAGCCTTATGGCCTGGCCATCCAGACCACCGGTGAGTACCTTGACCCCCAGGTCATTAGCGGAACTATTTTGAAGGTTACCCCGGAAGGAAATTCGGTCTACCTCCGCGATATAGCCTCTGTAAGTCTTGGTACCGCCGACCCCACTGTGCTGGTCCGTTCCAATGGGACGCCCGCCGTTTCCCTGGTGCTCTTTCCCAAAGAAAATATCGACCGGGTCAAAGTTGCCGCCAATATCCAAGCCTATATTGAACAGAGTATAGCGCCCGCGCTTCCCACCGGGGTCACCCCGCGTATCGTCTTCAACCAGGCCGTCAACACCAGCGCCCAGTTCAGCCATCTTTACAAGGAACTTTTCATCGGCATGGGCATTGTTTTCTTGGTGTGCCTGCTGGCCTTGCCGCCCTTTGGCGCGCTGCTGGTGGCTGTCGCGATACCTCTCTCGGTGCTGCTCGGCATGGGGCCGCTGGGGATGATGGGCCTCAAATTGCACCAGATTTCCGTAGCCGCCCTGGTAATAGTGCTGGGAATCCTGGTTGATGATTCCATCGTCACCAACGACAACATTCAACGCCACCTGGAACTAGGCGATAATCCGATGCAAGCCGCCACCCTGGGCATCCGCGAGGTGGCCTACTCCATCACCAACGCCACCGTTGCCACTATCGCCGCATTCGCCCCCCTTTTCCTGCTTAAAGGCAACATCGGTGAATTTATTTACGCCATTCCCCAGGTTGTCACAGTAACCCTTCTGGCCTCCCTGGTGGTATCCCTCTTTCTGACGCCAATTGTACGACTCCACCTCGCTTCCCGTCCGGCTGGTCCGGCGGGGGGCGTCATTGCGGCTTTTTTCCACAGGGACGGCGGACTGGCTGAGGGAACTTACCGGCGGCTGCTGACCTTTTACCGGCACTCAATTGAACTGGCTCTAAGCCGGCCCTGGCGGACCGTAGTTATGGCTGTCATCTTCATGATCGTCAGCCTGTCCCTTTTTCCTTTAACCGGTAAAACCTTTTTCCCGCCAGCCGACCGCAGCGAGTTTTTAATCGACATTACGACCCCGGCCACTTCAACGCTGGAAGAAACCCTAAGCCAAATCATGGGGGTCGAATCAATCTTGGCTGAACAGCCGGAAGTAAATATTATCGCCAGCTATGTTGGAAAATCGTTTCCACAGTTTTATTACAATGAAACCAAGTATGTAAGCGGATCCAACAAGGGGTGCATTTATGTTAATACCCGCACGGGCAGGGGCATGAGGAAACCCGCCCAACTGGTTGAGTACCTGCGCGGCCGGCTCCGGGAGGAAATTCCCGGCGCCAACATCCTGGTCCGCAATCTGGAGCAGGGGACTCCCGTGGGCGCTCCGGTTGCTGTCCGCATCAAGGGGGAGGACATGGAAACACTGCGCACCCTGGCCGGTGACATCAGCGCCAGGCTGCGGGATATACCCGGCGCAATCAATGTTGATGACACCATGGGTCCGGATATCTTCCAGTTCAAGGTAATAGTTGACGAGGAGCGGGCCAACCGTCTCGGGGTGACCAACCTGGACATCGCCTCGACCATATTGCTAATGACCAACGGCATGGCGGTATCCACCTACCAACTGCCTGACGAACAAATCAATATAGTTTTAAAAGCCGCCAAAAACCAATCTATACCACTGGATCAGCTTAAAAACCTACCCGTCCCTTCCCGTGTCAACGGCGCGGGCATTCCTCTCAACCAATTGGCTGAAATCACCCCAACCTGGGCGGTGAGCCAGATCAACCGCAACCAGTTGGTGCGAACTGTCACAGTGAGCAGCTACACCCAAGGCCGTCTCCCCTCGGAGGTGGTCAAAGACTTGCAAAACAGCCTGCAGTCCTACCCGCTGCCGCAGGGTTATAAAATCGAATACGGCGGTGAACAAGAGGAAGGCAACAAGTCTTTTGCAGACTTGGCCCGGCTGTCCCTGATGGTAATGGTGATCATTTACCTGCTGCTGGCCACACAGTTCAATTCCCTGCTCAAGCCTTTAATTATTATGGTTACAGTCTTCTTGGGAGTTTGCGGGGCGCTGATTGGTATTTTCGTGACGGGGAACCCAATCGGCTTTATGGCTGCCCTGGGTGTCTTCAGCCTGGCAGGTGTCGTTGTACGGAACGGCATAGTGCTAATCGAGTTCGTGGAACTAGCCGTCAAGGAAGGCAAACCGCTGAAGGAAGCCCTGGCGCAAGCCGGGCAGGCCCGCCTGCGCCCGATCCTCCTGACCATGTTTTCCGCCGTCGGAGGTTTGACCCCCATGGTTGTAGCGGGCGGCGCTTTGTGGCAGCCAATGGCCATCGCGATCATCTCAGGTCTGATTATCTCGACAGTCCTCACCCTCTACGTCGTCCCGACTCTTTACCTGTTGCTGGAAAATTACCTCTCTCGAAGGGACCGGCAGAAACAGGCATCCCGAAAATTAATGATGGAACAGCCTCAAACCCGTTAATGCCATTATCATGCCATATTCATCACACGCGCGGATCACAAGATCATCCCTGATCGAGCCGCCGGGCTGCACAATATATTTAACACCGCTTCTAAATGCCCGGTCGATATTGTCTCTGAATGGGAAGAACGCGTCAGAGCCCAATGTGACATTATTCAATTCTTTCAACCATGCTTCCTTTTCACCCGGTGAAAGCCTGTCAGGAACCACATCAAACAGATCATTCAGCATATCAAACTCATATTCCGTGGTATCGTGCCTGACAAACAAATCGATAGCGTTGTCACGCTCCGGTCTTCCCACACCTTGTTTGAATTTTAAACTCAATACCTTGGGGTGCTTTTTGAGGTGCCAGATGTCCGCTTTTTCACCCGCAAGCCGCGTACAATGAATTCTTGACTGTTGTCCCGCGCCGCAGCCGATAACTTGACCGTCCGATACAAAACAGACTGAATTGGACTGGGTATATTTCAGGGTGATCATCGCAATGATCATATCTCTCTTCGCTTCATCAGGCAAAACTTTATTTTCCGTCACTATATTTTTTAAGTCATCAAAACCGGGAATCACATTGTTTCTTTTCTGCACAAACTCAATACCGTATACACACTTTTTATCAATTTCGCCCGGTTCATAATCACTATTGATTTCAACGATATTGTATTTTCCGCCTTTTTTCTGTTTTAAAATCTCAAGCGCTTCATCAGTATACCCCGGGGCAATAATACCATCAGATACTTCTTTTTTTAAAATCATCGCCGTGGCTTTATCCACCGTATCACTCAAAGCAGCCCAATCTCCAAAGGAGGA
The DNA here is from genome assembly GCF_029478095.1 of Pelotomaculum isophthalicicum JI. Lineage (NCBI taxonomy): Bacteria > Bacillati > Bacillota > Clostridia > Eubacteriales > Desulfotomaculaceae > Pelotomaculum > Pelotomaculum isophthalicicum. The sequence goes on from NZ_JAKOAV010000017.1 coordinate 14,122, forward strand.
CATCCTGTCGGCTCCCCTTGCGCGGGCATAGGCCGATGCGATTGGCGACAATTCTACATCCAGGTCGTCAACATAGTATGCTTTTTTCAGTTCGTTTGACAGCGGGAGCCCGATAGCCGCTCCGGCGGGACTGACATGTTTGAAGGAGGTCGCTGCCGGGACATTTAAAGCAGTCTTTAGATCCTTCACCAGTTGCCAGGAGTTTAACGCGTCCATGAAGTTGATATAGCCCGGATTTCCATTCAACACCCTTAACGGCAGTTCTCCCGCGGTTGCCCGTATTTCCGCCGGTTTTTGATGCGGGTTGCACCCATATTTCAATTCATAATTCTTCATTTATATCCCCCTCTCAAAAATTAAGCCGCCTGGGCCAAATATTTTACCCAGGCGGCCGGTAATCATCCCGATCATGCTCCCTGTTGTTCGTTCAACTCATCCGCCAGTCACATGATCTATGCTTTAAGTTTTCTAATCTAGTATAAGTGATTTTCCAATATGCTGTCAATAATGAGGCCCGGCAGTCCCGGCAGTATTATACCGGGCATCATTCAGATTATGACATTCTTTTTACTTTATCCGCGTTAACTTTACCGGAACCTTTAGTTACATAGGTTTTGCATGCGGTTGACGTACATACTCCCGCATTTTCGGGGGTTAGTTGACTCGCCATCGGAGCATCTACTTGATCCGGTTGGCTTTCCGCGAAGTTATTGGTGGATACGAGTATTTCATTCGCGTCGCACTTATTACCTTGTGCCCAGTAATGACAGTCGTTCACAATACAATGGATGTGTTGCTGTTGCATTTACCTTTCAATCCTTTCATTTATCATTTTACTGCTTTAATATTTTTTGCTAAGAAAATAATTTTATGTAAAGTAAAGGCAGCCAGTAATGACAAATAAAGGAGGAGGCGATTTATATTGCATGCCCTGCTTTCTAATCAAACAGACAGCTATATTTCCCATATCCTTCCCTTTCAAGGTCTTCCTTGGGAATGAACCGTAGAGCCGCGGAATTGATACAGTAGCGCAAGCCGGACGGCGCCGGTCCGTCGTTAAAAACGTGACCAAGGTGTGAATCCGCTTCCCGGCTGCGGACTTCGGTGCGAACCATGCCATGGCTTAAATCTTTCTTTTCAATAACATTTTCCTTCTGAACCGGCCTGGTAAAGCTCGGCCAGCCGCATCCCGAGTCAAATTTATCTTTAGAACTGAAAAGCGGTTCGCCAGAAACAATATCAACGTATATGCCTTCACGCTTGTCGTCCCAGTATTCGTTCCTGAAAGACGGTTCGGTGGCGTTGTTCTGCGTCACTTCATACTGAAGCTCGGTCAGTTTCTCTTTCAACTGCTCTTTCCCGGATTCTTTTTCTTTTCCCCAGTACTGTCCAATAAAAGCGTCGCGTCCTGAGCCCATGCGGTACCGGGCATAGTGGCAGGGGAATTTCTTATGGTAATCTTGATGGTACTCCTCGGCCGGATAAAACACGGAAGCCGGAAGAATCCGCGTGACAACAGGCATGTCAAACCGGCCGCTTTCAATTAGCTCTCTTTTGGATGTTTCCGCTTTTTGCCTTTGTCGCTCATTATGGTAAAAAACAGCCGTACGGTAAGACTCTCCCCTGTCGTAAAACTGGCCATCTTCATCTGTCGGATCAATTTGCCGCCAGTAAACGTCCAAAAGTTTTTCATAGGGTAAAACAGCCGGGTCGAAGCAAACTTGAACCACTTCACAGTGCCCCGTGTCACCGGAACAAACCTCTTCATAGGTGGGACGCTCCTTATGTCCCCCCATGTAACCTGACACTACGCTGATGACTCCCTCCAGCCTTTCAAAAGGCGCTACCATGCACCAGAAACACCCTCCGGCAAAGGTTGCCAGTTCATAGCGCTTCCCGCTTTCATCGCCGCAGTCACTTCCCATGCATTGCCACCCCGCTTTTTTGACGTTTCTAATAGCATGTCCTTTTTGATACTTTGCCATAGGAACATTATTTTCTGCGTCATTATAAAGACAGAAAGCAGTTTTGGTTTGGGACTTGTATTAAAAGCATCTGCCAGATTATCTGAGCTCCAACAATACTACTTCAGTTTTTCCAGGTAGTGATGATTTATCTATATCTAAAAACGATTTCTTTTCTACTCGTGGGAAAAGACCAAGAAACTCATCCACCGGCGCGATAGGCAGCGTAACCCGTTTATCCAACTTGTAGTGCATGGGCAAAACCAGAGCGGGCCGCAATTGTTGCACTACCTCGTAGGCCTGTTTGGCGTCAATGGTATAAAAGCCTCCTACCGGCACAAACAATACATCAACCTGTCCTATATCCGACACTTGCTGAGAGGTTAATAGATGACCCAGATCTCCTAAATGGCAGATGTTCAATCCGTCCAGATTGATAACAAAAACTGTGTTTTTCCCTCGCTTTTTTCCTTGCTCCGTATCGTGGCACGTGGCTACCCCTTTGATCACAATCCCGGCGGCCTCATGCTCACCGGCGCCTTCTATTATCACCGGTTTGCCCGGCAGCGAATCAACGTAATTATGATCACCGTGCTGGTGGCTGACTGTTGCCACGTCCACCTCGACATTTGGCAACGGGTAACCTACATACTGATCAAATGGATCTGTCAACACCCGTACTCCTTTGGAACTGATCAGCAAAAAGCTGGCATGCCCCTTCCATTCAATTCGCATATTATCTCTCCACCTTGTTTATTTTTGGTTTCACGCATTATGCTTATCAAAATTCAAAACAGTTAATAATGTCAATCATACTTTCATATTCGCGAAAGGCAAGCTTTCTCACTTTATCAGCCGGATACTTGATATCTTTAATCAAAACCGGAATTGTCCCCGCCCGGCTTGCCGCAAGCAAGCCATTCTCTGAATCTTCAAGAACAATACATTTTGAAGCTTCGCTGCCAAGCAAATCGACAGCTTTTAAAAATATCTCCGGTTCCGGCTTACTCTTTGCCACTTCGTTGCCACATACAATCACCTGAAAATATTTATTTAAGCCTGAAATCCCCAGATACTTTTCCGTTAAGTCACGATCGGTAGAAGTGGCGAGCGCCATGGGCACATTGTTTTCCCGCAGTTTCCTGAAAACTTCCTTCACTCCTTCTTTTATGGGCAGACCAAACTGATCGATATGAGCAAACTTTAGTTGCAAAAACTTTTCTTTTACCTTTCCGTATGGGTAATCCTCTCCATAGGTTTCTTTCATTAACTTTTCCGTTGCCACGGCATTTAAACCTATTGATTTTTCAAGAATGTCAAGACCAAGCGGTGTTCCCAACAATTGTGACGCCTCGATATATAGTTTTATAGCCAATCTTTCAGTATCAAAAATAGTCCCGTCCATATCAAAAATAACAATGTCAATGTTTTTATCAAAAAATTTCATATTTCAGCACCTTATGTCTTACAAAAGCCTATCTAACATTAAATGAAACAGGCGTTACTAACCGTTTATTTTTTTCAGCAGCCAAGCCATATTTTCACCCAAAACCCGCATGATTTGCATTCCTTCCGCATCGGCCTCAACTTCTCCTTTTTCCCGGCCGATACCCAGGTTCCAGTAATTTGAACCGGGTACGATCATCTGGCTGATGAAAAAAAGGTGGTTTATCGAATCAATAGTATGAATCGCTCCGGCCCGCCGCGCGACGGACACCGCCGCCCCCACTTTCCGTTTTAACAAATCACCGTTGGCTCTTGATACGTAACCTGCCCGGTCAATTAGCGCCTTCATTTCCGGCGTCATATCGGAAAAGTAAGTTGGTGATCCCAGGATAATCCCATCCGCATCCAACATTTTTTTAAAATACATATTAAATGAATCACTATCGTTGGAGCAACGCTTATCTTTATTTTCCAGGCATTTCATACAGGCCAGACATCCTCTGATCTTCTCGCCGGCCAACTGGATTAATTCCGTCTCGATGCCTTCCTTTTCCAGTTCTACGAAAACCCGTTTGATTAGAATAGCGGTATTCCCATCTTTTCTGGCGCTGCCGTTAATACCTACAACTTTCATCAGCTAATCACCCTTCCTGTTTTATTAATACTAAGATACCATGCCTATCACATAATGGCTACTCTCCCCAAGTTTATGATACAATTGATACCCGGGGAGAAATGGAGGGAAACACATGGACAGAAGCGAAAAAGAACTGAAGGTTATGCTCATGCTCTTAGAGCATGGCGTCAGCCGGGATGTTGCCATAGTCGCTGTAAATGAAATATGGAGCGAGCAGGATTTGGATGAGATTATTTCTTTACCACCCGAGAAAGTGGCGGAAATCGCTCAAGACATGAAGGATTTGTGAAGTTATGGAGGAAAGTTAATTTTCCTTCTTAGTCTCATAGGATTCAAGTGTTCTTTGCAACAATGTCAGCAGTTCAGATTTAGTAATAAATTGATCCGGCTTAAAGGCACCGTCAGGATATCCGATGACAATACCCTTGGCCGCGGCGGCTCTTATGCCAAGCGCCCACGCAGGCAAATCATCTGTAAAGTTAGTATTTTGTTCTGACGTTGGGAATAGTTTACCTGCCGCGTTGGCTGCCTCCGCCCTGGTTAGATAATTATCCGGCTCAAGTAAATTTTGACAGCCGACAATAACCCCGGAATCTATTAATGGCTTTATTTTATCCAGATCTTGCGGAGAAATTTTATCTGAGTCCAAGAAACGCTCTGTAAGGATTTTATCGTCATAGACTATTTTTAACGGACATGAGGGGAAAGGTACGGTCGAATCAGCCAGAATTTTCATAAACTCCAGCCGGGTAACTTTTTCATCAGGATTTTCCTTATATTCTTTCGCGACATCAATTAACCGGGATACTCTAAGCGTACTATAATTTTCTTTATCAAAAACAAAGTCCAATACCATGATCTTGCCTGCGGCATCAATATTCCCGACTTCCACAGTAATGGAACGGGGGGTACCTGATATAAATTTGATACCCGGTACATTTTTGGCGTCCTGTATCTGATTTTTTTCGCCGTCCAAAATCTTGGGCCACTCAACATAATTTTTATACGTGTCGGCGGTAGGAGCTTGCATATAGCACGCGCCCACCGGCAGAGTCACCATTACTTTGTTCCCGGGCTTTACCGGGATACTTATATCTTTCTTTCCCGTTATCCTTAAAGTACCCATTACCCTGTTATCGCCAAACGAAACATTGGGGGTCGACAGTACTGTATTAATTGTATTACCTTCGTGTACTTTTTCGCCCCCACAATCCGGATCGGAAACAGTAATGGCGATATCGCTATCAGCAAAACCTATGGACGGTATACCAAGCGAAATTAAAAACAGGGCAGTGAAAACCGTTAATATAATAATTCTTCTGGGATTAATATGCACGCAAATAATCTCCTTTTGAGTTAACAATTATTATCTAATTTTACCACACCTTTTCTCTCTTTGAAACACTTTGCGAATACATTCCAACCGCCCACCTCAGCCAAATACATATCCTGAACAGCTAATGCTTTTCCTTTAATTCCCTGCCTGTAAAATAAAAAACCACCTTATCACTAATAGTGGCAGGTGGTATGAACCTTATATTTTCAGGGATTTAGACTATATTATTATTATTTTCGTATACTTATGATGTAACCCGTTTAATGTAACCCGTTTCTATTTTGTAAGCATTTTTGAGAGCGGTTTTAAGAGTAAAAAAAGTACTATTGCGACACCTAGTGTTACAATTATGGCGGTCATAGTGTGAACCAAGTGCCAGAGTAGAAGATAACCAGTGGACACAACTATGGACATCAGCATCAGTGGAAAAGCTATCTTCATATAGTTAATAAAGCTGATAAGCAGACCCCTTTTTTCGGCTATACCTATGACGACCACATTAGCTGAGGCACCGATAGCGGTACCGTTGCCACCCAGACAGGCGCCTAAGGACAACGACCACCAGAGTAAGTTTAAGTCGGCAATACCTCCCAGGCGGCCCATGTCTTGAATTAGTGGGATCATTGTAGCGACAAAAGGTATGTTATCGACAAAGGCCGAGGCTATGGCAGACAGCCAGAGAATCAGCATAGACGTCGGCACCATGTTGCCGCCGGTCACCTCTAGCGACCACTTGGCCATTGCCTCAATAACACCAACCTCTTCCAAAGCTCCCACCACCACGAAAAGGCCGACGAAGAAGAAGATAACAGGCCACTCAACCGCATGCAGAGAATGTTCCGGATCACTCCTGGTGACAAGAAGCAATAGACTGGCCCCTGACAAGGCTATGACGGATGATTCCAGGTGTACATATTGGTGCAGGACAAAACCTAATACGGTAAGAAAAAGCACCACGAGGCATTTATGTAAAAGCTTGGCGTCCTTTATCTCATCCTTCTCATCAATTTCCATAATAACAGATTGAAGTTCCGGTCTGGCCACCAGTTGTTTCCGGTATATGATTTGTATAAAGAAAATGGTCAAAATGTATATAACAACTATGACAGGCGTCAGATTAAAGACAAAATCCATAAAGCCAAGCCCGGTGGCGCTACCGATCATGATGTTCGGCGGGTCACCGATTAAAGTAGCCGTACCGCCAATATTGGAGGAGATGATCTCAGCAATCAGGAACGGCAACGGGTTAAGTTCCAGCTGCTTGGCTATGGCAAAGGTTACCGGCACAATTAACAGCACGGTCGTAACATTATCTAAAAAAGCAGACAAGACAGCCGTGATCAAAGAAAGGGCGGCGATAATTTTGAGCGGTTCTCCCTTTGAACCCTTGGCCGCCTTGATCGCCAAGTATTCAAAAATACCGGTTTGCTTAGTGATGCCCACGATTATCATCATCCCCACCAGCAAGCCAATGGTGTTGAAATCGATGGCTTCGATAACTTGCTCCAGACCCAATATTTTTGTTAAGGCCATCAAACAAGCTCCCACCAGGGCAACCACAGTGCGATGAATTTTTTCTGAAACGATTACTGCGTATGTAATTAAGAATACCGCAGTTGCAAAAAAAACCTGAGTACTTTCTGACAAGATAGACTCCCCTTTCCATATCAATACATTTGATCAATATCTTGTTTTCAAGTTTCACCTCCTTATATTCTCGAATAATTATAAGATTTTTTGTTTTTATAAAGCTATTTAACACAATATCTTAAATAAATAAAAAAAGGGCGAGTATAGTCATATAAGACTATACCCACCCCAGTAAAGTCAGCTTCCTTGTTGCCTGGCAATCATGGCTTACTACTAAGCGTTAGACCCAAGGCTATGCGTCCCCGGCTTTCGCACGGGTTTGCCCAACACGTTGCGATAATATTTATTTAATTTAATTTTATTATATCGTAATTGGCTTTACGGTACAATAATTATATTATTCATAACTTTTGGCATGATATTTGTGCTGGTTATTTCAGCTGTCGTACACTGTCATATTCTCCTTCACATGACCTGCATGATGACCTTTCATTCCCCCAAAGTTAAAACCCGGCAACTCGCCACGCGGCGTAAAATAGGTATGCAGCAGTTTTTTAGACATGTTGCTCAGTGGGTGTCCCAGGAACTCTTCATAAATTTTTTTCACTGCCGGATTTTCGTGAGCGCGCCTTATTTTTTTCGAATAATCGATTCGTTCCAGGGCATCGGCCCGGTTATGGCGGTAATCCAACGATATCTCCTTATGTTCCCTGGTGCCGAATATCGGTTGACCGCCTCCTCCCACACAGCCGCCGGGACAAGCCATGATTTCCGCGTAGTCAAATTGCTCGCCGGCTTTCAACCTGTCCATTAAAATCCTGGCGTTCCCGGTACCATGCGCGATAGCCACTTTAATCCGTCTTCCCTTCAATTCCACCCAGGCTTCTTTCAATCCGCTAAACCCGCGTAACTCCTCATAGTCCAGCACATCCAACTCCTGGCCGGAGGTAAGATAATACGCGGTTCGCACCGCCGCCTCAATCACCCCTCCGGTAGAACCGAAGATAGCCCCGGCGCCGCTGGCAATCCCCATGGGAGTATCATAATCTTCATCCGGCAAGTCGCAGAAATTTATTCCCGCCTGCCTGATCATTCTCGCCAGCTCTCTGGTAGTTAAAACCCAGTCCACATCTTTAAAATTGCCGGTGCCCATTTCCGGCCTGCTGGCCTCAAACTTTTTCGCCGTGCAGGGCATGATTGCCACTACCACGATTTTTTCGGGATCAAGTCCCTGCTTCCCGGCAAAATAAGTTTTAGTCAGAGCTCCGAACATTTCATGAGGAGACTTGCAGGTTGACAAGTTCTCCAGAAACTCCGGGTAAAAGTGCTCGGCGAACTTAACCCAGCCGGGGCTGCAGGAGGACAGCAGGGGCAGCTTGTCACCCTGCTCCAACCTTTCCAATAATTCATGGGCTTCTTCCATGATGGTCAAGTCAGCGGTAAAGTCCGTGGAGAACACCTTGTCAAAACCCAGACGCCGCAAAGCGGCCACCAGTTTCCCGGTAACCACCGTACCCACCGGGTAGCCGAACACCTCACCCAAAGTGACCTGAATGGACGGAGCGGTTTGCACTACTACATACTTGTCCGGGTCTTCAAGCGCCTCCCATACGGAGTCAATACATTCTTTTTCCGTTAGTGAAGCGGTAGGGCAGGCAATCACACATTGTCCGCAGGTGATGCAGGCCACCTGGGAAAGGTCCTGCATGAACGCCGGAGCGATCACCGTATCATAACCCCGGTTGATCGCGGAGTAAACATTTACTTCTTGCACTTTGCTGCAAATTGCCTCACAACGGCGGCATTTGATACATTTGTTATAATCCCGGACAATGAACGAATTCTCGTTCTGAACCGGCAGTTGTTTCATTTCACCGGTGTATTTGATATTCCTTATCCCCAGGTTGTCCGCTATATTTTGCAGTTCACAATTCAAGTTGCGAATACAGGTGGTGCATTCACGGTGATGGTCGGACAGAAGCAGTTCCACCATCGTTTTCCTAACCCTTCTCACCCGCGTTGAAGAAGTATGGACCACCAAGCCTTCGGTTGCGGGAAAAGCGCAGGAAGCCTGGAGCACCCTGTTCCCTTTGATTTCCACTTCAACCAGGCAGACCCGGCAGGAGCCAATTTCATTGACATGACGCAGGTAGCACAGGCTGGGAATTTCGATGCCCGCAGCGTGAGCCGCCTCCAGGACATTCATTCCCTTGTCGGCTTCAATCTCCCTGCCGTCAATCGTAAGCCTGATTTTATCTACTTTTTTCTCCGGGTTGTCATAAAGTTGCCCTGTTCTCCTGACTACCGGTCCCGGTGAAAATTCCGGCGTTTTCAATGATCGTCGCCTCCTTTCCCCTGCCTTGAAAGATCGCCTTTTTCGGACACCTGGCCACGCATGCCGCGCACTTGACACATTTCGCCGGGTCAATCCGGTACGGCTGTTTCGGTTCCCCGGAAATCGCCCCGACCGCGCAGGCTTTGGCGCAAAGACCGCAAGCCACACATTTTTCTTCGTCTACCTGATATTCAAGCAAGGCTTTGCAAACACCGGCCGGGCAGGCTTTATTTCTTACATGGGCAATATATTCGTCCTTAAAATAACTTAGTGTGGAAAGAACCGGATTGGGCGCGGTCTGGCCCAGACCGCACAGAGAGGCGTCGCGGATATCCAGCGAGAGTCTCTCCAAAATATCCAGATCCTCCATCTCACCTTGTCCCTCAGTGATTCTTTTCAGGATTTCCAGCAACCTTTTCGTGCCGACCCGGCAGGGAGTGCACCTGCCGCACGATTCGTCCTGGGTAAACTCCAGGTAAAACCGCGCCAGGTCAACCATGCAATTGTCCTCGCTCATCACGATCATTCCGCCGGAACCCATAATCGAGCCAATTTCCTTTAGTGACTCATAGTCAATCGGCCGGTCGAGGAATTTTTCCGGGATACAGCCTCCTGACGGCCCGCCGGTCTGGACAGCCTTAAATTTTCTGCCTCCGGGTATGCCCCCGCCTATGTCAAAAATTATGGTGCGTAAAGACGTGCCCATGGGCACTTCAATCAAGCCGGTGTTATTTATTTTCCCGGCCAGGGAAAAAACTTTGGTGCCTTTAGTGGTAGCGGTGCCGTACCCTTGGTACCATTCCCAACCCCTTCGTAAAATAATTGGTATATTAGCGTAAGTTTCGACATTGTTAATCAGGGTTGGCTTGCCCCAAACCCCTTCCTGGGCCGGATAAGGAGGCCTGGGGCGGGGCTCTCCGCGCGCGCCCATGATTGAATGAAGCAGCGCGGTCTCCTCTCCGCATACGAAGGCGCCCGCCCCCAAACGCAATTCAATATCGAAGTCAAATGAAGTACCGAAAAGTCCTTTGCCCAACAAACCGGTTTCCCTGGCCTGCTTAATGGCAATTTCCAGCCTTTCAACCGCCACGGGGTATTCCGCCCGCACGTAAATATATCCTTGATTGGCGCCGATACAGCAGGCGGCTATAGCCATGGCTTCCAGCACGCTGTGCGGGTCGCCCTCGAGGATGCTGCGGTCCATAAAAGCGCCGGGGTCGCCTTCGTCAGCATTACACACAACATATTTCGGAGTGACATCCTGCGCGGCAGTCATCTCCCACTTTTTCCCTGTCGGGAAGCCGGCGCCGCCCCTCCCCCGGAGTCCCGACTTACTGATAATGTCAATTATTTCACCGGGCTGCTTATTCAAAATAACATCCGCCAGGGCAAAGTACCCGTCCCTGGCTATGTACTCTTCTATATCTTCCGGGTTAATCACTCCACAATTTTGCAGGACGACCCTTTCTTGCGCTTTAAAAAAATGGATATCATTGATGCTCGGTATCCTTCTTCCTGTTAAATCCTCCTGATAAAGCATTCTTTCCACCAGCTTGCCGTCTATCAGGTGGGTTTGCACCAGTTCCTTCACGTCCTCCGGTTTTACCTGGCAGTAAAATATCTCTCCCGGATGCACCATAACAACGGGACCGTGCTGGCAAAAACCGAGGCAGCCGGTTTTCACGACGCGGACATTTTCTTTCAAGCCGTAATCATCCAGTTCCCGCTCCAGTTCCCGCAGGATAGCCTGGCTTTCGGAAGAGATACAAGAACTGCCTGAACAGACCATTATCTGGGTCAGGCCCAGTCCGTTCCGGTGGCCAAGTCTTTGTTTGATCAGCGGATAATGTTTTTCTTTCAGCGCTTTTAGATCTTCAATATTTTCAACTTTCAATTTTGTCACCTTTCTGATAGTCACGGATTATATTCATAACATCTTTCGCCGCAATTTCTCCGTACACATCGTCATTTGCCAGCAGGACGGGCGCAAGCCCGCAAGAGCCGATGCAGCGCGTGCTTTGTAAAGTAAAAAGCTTGTCTTGCGTAGTTTCCCCCTCGTCAATTTTCAAGTTTTCTTTAAGAGTGTTCATGATCTCCTGCGCCCCTTTGACATAACAAGCAGTGCCCAGACATACTTTTATCTCATATTTTCCCTTTGGCTCAGTTGAAAAAAGGGAATAAAAAGTAACCACCCCGTTAACCTCACTGACGGGAATCCCGGTTTTATTCGCGATATATGCCTGCACCTCTTCCGGCAAGTAGCCGAATATTTCCTGAGCTCTATGCAAAATCCCAATCAACTGGCCTGGTTTTTTTGTATATTCTTGAATAACATTATCCAATTCTCTATATTGATTCCTCTCTTTATTATCGGTAACTCTATCAGGAGCCTGTTTTTCTATTCCGGTTATGTTTTCATGCTCACCAATGATAAAATCAGGCATAATTAGATCACCTCCCGCCTTATTTCTTTATTGTTTATCTTTCCACGTCTTTTATACGATAAGAATATACGATAAGAAAAAACCTGCCTCGCGATTAAGACAGGTTTATGACATTGACAATGTTTCAGTTGCGGCGAGTCCGGTCAGACGACCGTCCAAACTCCCTTTTCAATAACTCCTCAAAACATACTCTTGCAGCATAGGCTCTACAAACCTGTATTTGCCACGACTTTCCTTTTTAATAACAGCACTGACTATAAGCTGATCAATTGCTCTTTTAATATCGTTAGGGTGTTTCTTTTCCATATAGATTGCATCCCCGACAGCCAGGCGGTGCAAAACCTCACGTACAATTGACTTTTTACCGACTTCGTCCAGTATTTCGTCAAAAACAGGAGTAAGTATAACCATCGCACGTTCGTAGGCGATCCTTACTATCTCCATAGTTAACTTCTTTTCACCGGCTTCTAACAATGTATAATACGCCTCATTGCTAATAAGCATTGTGTCTTGCGGATGCCCCCCGGACAGCCTGCCAATTTCTTTTAATGCATAATCACTACTTATCTTAACACCCTTTTCCTCAAACTTACGGCCGATATAAACTGTCCAGGATTCCTCTGAAATTCGGGGAATGGGGAGAACGGTGGCAAAGCGATAGAAAGCATGTTTCTTTCCACCGAAAAGCGACTGCATCATTCCCTCTTTTGAACCAAGAAAAAGGTATGACACATTCGTTTGCAGTTGAAAATAGGACCGCATTTTCTTATAAATATCCTGCCCCGCAACATGTCCGGCGTCTTGAAACTCGTCGAACACCATTAACATGCGCTTATTATCTTTAGAAGCAAGAACATCCGGCAGGTTGAGAGCATATTCCAGAAGCGTTTCGTCATCCATTTCCCTCTTTGGAAAACCGAGGTTTAGCTCCAAATCCTCCACCTTGACTGCAATCTTGGCGGCGCCGGCAAGTAATCTCGCTCGATCCCATACGGCATTTAACGTTTTTCTTACTCCAGTTCTGTTTTCAAGACAACTATTTATAATAGCTTCAGCAATGCTTCTATTATTTGATGTACGAAAGAAGTCAACAGAAGCCACGTAAAACCCTTTTTTCTTCAACCGGCGCGATACCTCGTTTGCAACGGAGGTTTTTCCAATCCTGCGTGGCCCCGCAAGCATTATACTCTGACCTTCGGACAACCTGGTTTCAAGAGACATGATAAAATCTTTCCTGCCTACAAGCTCACTTTCAGGCACCGGCCCACCGAGCGGGAACAGCATAAAACCACCCCTATAAACATAATCGTTTAAACCCGGCTACAGGTTGATTGCAAATTTTATCATATCCGCAATGTAATCTTGCAACTCATTCTCCATATCCGGCCAAATGGGCAGGCTGAGCACTTCGGCGGCAGCTTGCTCCACTTTGCTTAAAATAAGGCGATTCCCCCGATAAACCGGTAGCTTGTGCAAAGGCACCGGGTAATGAACTCTTGTTTCAATACCCTGCCCCGCGAGATATTTTTGCACGCTGTCACGTTTTCCGTCTGATATCCTTACAGTATACTGGTGATATACATGTTTTGCGCAAGGCGCTTCATATGGAGTTGTTATTCCAGGAATATCGTCAAGTAAATCGTTATACCGCCTGGCAACCTGCCTGCGTTTTTCGTTCGATCTTTCGAGCTCAGGCAGCTTTACCCGCAAAACAGCCGCTTGGATTTCATCCAAACGCGAATTATAGCCGATCACTTCGTGGTAATATCTTTTTGTTGAACCATGTGCCCGCAGCATTCTGGCTGTTTCAGCCATATGGTCGTCATTGGTTGCGATAAGGCCGCCATCTCCGAACGCGCCAAGAACTTTAGAGGGGAAAAACGAGTAACACCCGGCATTACCGGCAGCGCCCAATTTTTTACCTTTAAATTCCGCGCCGAAGGCTTGGGCCACGTCTTCTACAACAACTAGTCGGTATTTTTCCGCCTGCGCGAGAATTGTCTTCATATCCGCGGCATGACCGTACAAATGCACCGGCAGGACCGCCTTGGTGCGTGTTGTGACAGCGTTTTCTATTAAACCGGGATCAAGATTAAATGTTTTAGGATCAATATCAATAAAAACCGGAATGGCGCCCACCCGGCTAATCGACTCCGCAGTGGCAAAAAAAGTGAACGGAGTGGTGATTACCTCATCCCCCGGACCGATCCCCGCGGCGCGCAAACTAATAACCAAAGCGTCGGTTCCCGAGTTAACCCCGACAGCATGTTTAACTCCCAGGTAATTAGCCGCTTCTTGCTCAAAAGCTTTAACATTAGGCCCCAAGATAAACTGTCCGGAAAGAACAACCTCTTGGATGGCCTTATTTATTTTGTCCCACAGCAACTTAACTTCAGGCGAAAGGTCAAGCATTTGTATTTTTTTCACTTGATAATCACCGGAATTAATTTTTAGCTCTGGTTCAAACTTCACATGCTCTTCTTTCAATAACATGGCTGTAACAATTTATTAATTTTGCCGTACAGTTGGCGGTGGATAGATTTTCGGCGTTATTCCTCGCGTTACGGCTCATTTTTTCGTAAAGATCATCGTTTTTAAGAAGAAGGGTTATTTTTTCAATAAATTGCAACGGTTCCAACTCCGTTAAAAACCCGTCGATTCCATCATCCACCATCTCAGAAACTCCAAAAGCGGCTACAGCTACCACCGGAAGCCCGGCGGCTTTGGCTTCGCCGATAACAATTCCCTGGGTTTCAGTAACTGAGGAAAACACAAAAATATCAGCCCCGGCGTAGCAATTCACCACATCGGAAGGTGGCAGAACCCCGGTGAATGTTACCTGTCCCGCAATCCCCAGCTCTTTTGCTTTATTTTTCAACTCCTCTTCCTCAGGGCCGCCCCCAACCAGCACAAGCCTGGTATTTTTCATTTCCCGGTTAATTCTTGCGAAGCATTCCATTAGAAAATTGATATTTTTTTCTTGCCCCAACCTTCCCACGAATAAAAGTACTTTCTCACCCTCGGGTAAGCCGAACCGGCACCTCAGCCAGTCCCGATCGCCACTCTGATAATTCATCACTTTGATTCCGGTCGGCACTACGCGAATTGACGCTTTTACGCCTATTTCATGCAAATACTTTTCAACTGCGGCTGTAGGGACAATAACAAGGTCGCAATGGTTGCAAAAGCCCCTGCTTATTCTCTGCGCCAAATCTTTCGTTAAAGATTGCGCAAACGGTACGTAATGCACGTATTGATCATATAAAGTGTGAAAAGTAAAAACCAGTGGTATGCCCAGCCTTCTGGCATACCGGGCGCCGAGACGCCCTAACAGGAAAGGGGAGTGAACATGAATCAAATCAAGGTTAAGCTTCTTTATGGTAGGTCTTAATCTGATTGAAAAAGGCATCGCTAAAGTGAAGTCGCGGTTGGTCGGCGACGGTATTGACGAAAACCGGAACACCCTGTTTTCCTTGCGGCAGTCACGGTAACTGGGCGCAAAAATAAAAACTTCGTGCCCGTTGCTGGTCAGCTCTTCACTAAATGTTTGAATTGAACGGACTACTCCACTGGTATATGGTAGATAACTGTCGGTAAAAATACCGATTTTCAATTGACCGGACCTCCCGGTAAAGAAGTTATGCGACTTTCGTCATTACAGTTATTATGAACAATATAACATGTAACATGCAAGATTCTAACACAATCCCCAGTAAATAGCAAGGGCACCCGTTTGATTCCTTTCATAGTACGGTGTGCCCGGCATACTTTTTATTTACCTCTACAAAGCTCGCATAAATTCAGGTCTGAGCAGCTCCGGATGCGCCAACGCTCTTTGGATGAGGGCAAGGAGCTTCTCCCTGTCCTGGTTTAGCACACCTTTCAGCGGCAGGTAATTTGAAGCGTGATTGCTCCTGAACACACAGTTGGTCAGTGTCATATTTTCCAACATAACTCTTAGCTCTTGAAGGGTTTGCTCAGGTGTAAGCAGTTTGAACTCGCCCTTTTTCACTTTTCTGTCCATAAATGAATTTTCCGGAATCAACATGGTAAGCGCCGACAAATAAGCCGGGTTGATGGCGCTTGCGGCCTTGGCGGTTGCGATAGCGTGTTCTTCGGACAATTCCGGACCGCCCACCCCGATAATAACGGTAACTGACAGCGGCAACCCGGCTTCCTGGGCTTTACGGCCGCCGTCAATTATCTCGGCGACGGTCGATCCCTTGTGAATCATTTTAAGAATGCGGTCGTCGCCGCTTTCCAGGCCCAAGTAAGCGAGAGTGATACCCGCTTCACTCAGTTTCTTTAAATCCTCCGGCTTTTTGCTCAGAAAATCACTTGCCCTGGCGTAGATGCCCACTCTCTCCAGGTAAGGAAAGTCATGATACAGTTTCTCCAGTACTTTAAGAAGCAGTCCGGTTTCCGCCACCATGGCGTTTCCATCAGCTAAAAAGACTCTGGTGATATTATGATAGTATACTTTAGCCGCGTTGATATCAGCTTCGATTTCTTCCCATGTTTTAACCCTGAATCTCTTGCCTTTGTACGATACACAGAAACTGCAAGCGTTATGTGAGCAGCCCAGGGTAACCTGGAAGATCAGGCTGGCGGCTTCGCTAGGTGGCCGGTAGACAGGCGGAACAAGATAATAACCCATCTTTTTACCCCTTTCTTAATTCCAAAATATAGCCCTTCTTAATACTAATATAACAAATATACATTATTGTTACTATTCCGGTATTCAAAATTCAGAGGGCATAATTCAGGAATAATTCAAGACTATAAATAGTTCTCTGATTCTGCCCTAAAAATAAACCTCAACCATTTCTTCCGTCTGATGGTGAAGCGAAGCTTCATGGCCGTCCGACTCCTGACTTCTGAGCAGTTATCAATCTCCAAATGAGATGCCAATCTGCTTTGCCGCGCGAATCAAGTCACCATCCACAGGGACCAGGCGTTGTTCACCGACCGCGTCCGCCAGAGGCACCGATTCAATATTCGGGGTGCGCAGGCATACCATTTCTCCAAATTTGCCCGCCATAACCAGGTTGACAGCGCCGGTGCCGTAACGGGTTGCCAGGATGCGGTCAAAAGCCGTGGGGGTTCCTCCCCGCTGCAAGTGTCCCAATACCGTGGTCCTTGATTCCATGCCGGTTTCTTCTTCTATCTGATAAGAAACAACATTGCCGATGCCTCCGAGGCGAACCGGGTCAAAGCTGTCCTCCACCCTGCGCTGGACCACCATCTCACCCCCGACCGGCTTTGCCCCTTCCGCCACAACCACGATGCTGAACTTCTTCCCCTGTTCCTGCCTGTCAGTAATTTTCTTAATTACATTTTCCATTGAAAAAGGTATTTCCGGAATCAAAATAACGTCGGCTCCGCCCGCAAGGCCGGCTTCAAGCGCGATCCAACCGGCATAGCGTCCCATTACTTCCAATACGATAATCCGGTGATGTGATTCAGCGGTTGTATGCAACTTGTCAATTGCTTCGGTGGCTGTGTTTAAAGCTGTATCAAAACCGAATGTCTGGTCGGTGGCAGATAAGTCGTTGTCTATGGTTTTAGGTACGCCAACTACCGGCAAGCCCTTTTCTTCAAAGAGTTCTTTGCCGATGCTGAGACTGCCGTCACCGCCAATAATGATCATCGCGTCGATGTTATGTATGTTAATATTTTCAACCACACGGTCCGACACATCTTTAAACACTTTTTGCCCGTTAATGATCATCGGATAATGAAAAGGGTTGTCACGGTTGGTAGTACCCAGGATAGTACCTCCGCGGGGCAGAATACCGACTACATCCTTCTCGGTCAAATCACGCGCCCGGTTTTGGATCAGCCCGCCAAAACCATTTTCAAAACCGACCACAGTAAGCCGGTATTCTCTAATAGCGGTTTTAACCACTGCGCGAATTACAGCGTTAAGTCCCGGACAGTCACCACCGCCGGTCAGCACTCCGATCCGCCTGATTGTTTTATTTACCGCCACATTTATTCCCTCCATTCATTGGCAAATATCATAAGTCTACGATATCATTTTGAGGATATGAAATCAATGATATGTTTATTGACAATCCCCGGTTTCTCCAACATCAGCATATGGCCCGCCCCTTCAATCTCGACTAACCTGGCGCAGGGCAGTCCGCATTCCAGCAAACGGGCGTATTGCAATGGTGTAAGCAAGTCGCCGGTCCCGGTCATAATTAGCGCCGGCAATTGAATTTCTGATAGCCGGGAGGTTACGTCAAAATATTTACACGCGGAGAAGTCCCTAAACCATACCACCGGGCTGACGGAGTTAATTTCCCTTAAGGCAAGCTCTCTAAATTGTGGCAGAGCGTTTTTGCTGTAAACGAGATCAACCAACTCGTGATTGTGCCGCCCGTTTTTCAACATCTCTAGAATCGCGTTTATTGCACTAAATTTAGCGCTGGTTGCGATTAAAATAACACCTGCCAACATTTCCGGGTGATTGAGGGAAAAGTCCAATACAACCGCTCCTCCCATGGAATGACCGGCCAGGTAAAAGCCGCCGTCGATCACCTTGGCGGCAAATTTGTTGAGAAACTCCCGGTAAGCTTTTATACTGTCACATGAAGTCCCCGCCGATTTCCCGTGACCTGGCAAGTCCGGCGCAATAACACGGAAGTTGCTTCCTAATCCAGTTAATTGTTTTGTCCAATAGCTGCCGTTGCCACCGGCTCCATGTACAAAAACGATTGTTTTACCCACACCGCCCGTTTTTTCCGGATTACGTTCATAATAAAAGTACTGAACGTTATCCAGTTCGCAGTAAGGCATTTCATTCACCTACCAAAAATAAAAGCTATCGCTTAAGCCGATAGCGATCGGTAACTTATTATTTTTACGTTCATGGAAGGGGAGTTCCCTTCCATGAACACGTTTTATTATTTATTGACCGGTTTTATTCACTAAATCCGTCAAGGTCTGTTTCAATTTGGACAGCGATTCGCCATACCCGGACCAATCCCCTGATTTAAGCTTGTTTTGCGCCTCATCATAAAGCTGGTTGGCCTTTTGAGCAAGGTCAGCCACACTTGCAGGAGACAGAGGCTGAGCACTGGGTTCAGACAAAGCTGTTGGTTTCTGCGCGCCCCCGCTGGGACTGAATATTTTTTCCAATGCTCTATCCAAAGTTGGTTCCATCACCACCATATCGCCATGGGCTACGATCACCCGGCGCAATTCAGGCATCTTGCTTTGCTCAGCCTGCAGGTAAAGCGGTTCAACATAGAGCAAGGCGTCCTTAATCGGGATGACCAGCAGGTTGCCCCGGATCACCCTGGAGCCGCGTTGATCCCATAGAGACAACTGTTGAGATATCGTTGTATCCTGATTAACCCTGGCTTCGATCTGCATTGGCCCATAAACCAGTTCCTGCTTGGGAAAACCGTACGCCAGCAGCTTTCCATAATCCGCACCATCAGACCTGGCCGCCAGCCAGGCAATCATGTTCTTCTTGTTCTGCGGTGTAAACGGCATTATTAGCACAAACTCCGGTTTGCTTTCACCGGGCAACTTGATAATCGTATAGTAAGGTTGCATTGCTTTCTCTTCGTTGCCGAAAAGTTCAGTCGGCAAATTCCATTTGTCTTCCTTATTGTAAAAAACCTGCGGATCTTCCATATGATACACGGCATACATATTCGCCTGAATATTGAAAAGGTCCGCGGGATAGCGTATATGCTGTTTAAGGTCGTCGGGCATTTCATCGAGCGATTTGAACAACCCGGGGAAAATCTTGCTGTAGGTTAAAACCACCGGGTCTCCCGGATCACTGATATAAAAAACAACATTGCCCGTATAGGCGTCTATCACTACCTTCACAGCGTTACGAATATAGTTGTTGACTTTATTATATGGTTCGGAGTAAGGATACTTGTCCGTAGTGGTATAGGCGTCCCACATCCAATATAGTTTTCCTTCACTCAAAACCATATAAGGATCACTGTCATAATCAAGAAAGGGAGCAATTTTTTGCACTCTCTGTTTAATATTACGGTAGTATAGAATCCTGCTGTTGTTGTCGACATCGCTGGCAAGCAGCAATTTATAGTCCCCGAAAGAAAAAGCATACATGACCCGGCGCAGGAAACTCCCTAAATTGACGCCGCCTCCGCCCTCATATGTCGAAAAGACATTATCATCACCGCTGGGGTAGTCAAATTCCAGGGTCTTGGTATTTACGATAACATAATTGTCGGTCAGTTCACCGTAATAGATTTCCGGCCGGGTGACTTTTAGGTCGGTTGTGGTTGCCGGCGGGATATCTTTCAATAAGAAAGCCGGCAAACCTTCCCCGGTAAGTTCATTTACAGGACTCATGGCGATACCGTAGCCATGGGTGTATTTAAGCCGCTGGTTCATCCAGGTCTTGGCCTGAGTAGGCAGGTGCTCCTGATTCAATTCCCTGGCCGCCAGCATAACTTGACGGTAACGGCCGTCCACCAGGTAGCGGTCAACGTCAATATCTTTAAATTGATAATAAAGTCTCATTTCCTGGAGCTGGCTGTAAGTCTGCTGGAGAGGCTCCCAGTCCCAGAGGCGGATGTTGCCGACTGTATCCTTGTTAGCCTGGATGTCTTCCAGCGACAATACTTTTCCGGCTGGAAAACTTCTTTTTTCAATAGCGTCAAGGTTATATGCCTTCCTGGTAAACTGGATGTTCCTCTCAAGGTACGGAGTCTCCATGGAAATTTCATTTGGCGTAACCATAAATCTTTGCACAAATATCGGATATATCCCGCCCAGCAATACTGAAGCAAGCAAGAGAAATCCGATGCTGTACACGATAAGTTTAAACCGGCGCAAGAACAGGTTCACCAAAATAGCGAGAGCGCAAATAAGAGCGATATAGGTCAGCACCTTATAGGCAAATAGCGTGGTATGGATAGCGGTATAACCAGGTCCCCATACGGCGCCGTGATGAGTGAACAGCAGGGCGTATTGATCAAGCTGGTATCCCACGGCTTTTAAAGAGAAGAAAAGGACGGCCAGAATAGACAAATGATAACGGGCCGCCATAGACTGCAGGAGCTTGCCGGGCGCACCCTGGACGACGCTAACGAGAAAGTAGATTACGCACACCCAAAAAGCAATAATCAGGATGGTCCAGCTTGCCACGTTGTATAAAAACTGATAGAAAGGAAGCTGGAAGACGTAAAATCCGATATCACGCTGAAAAACTGGATCTAATCCGCCAAAAGAAGTCGGGTGAAGAAATTTTTGCAGGGTAACCCAGTCCCCCGCGACAGTAAAGCTGAACAAGAAAGCCATAATCAGGCTTAAGACCGTATAAGCGGCTAATAAATACCCTGGATTAAAAAACCTGCTTAAAGGTGACGCCTGAATTGTTACCAGATTGTCTTCCCTAAAAACCGCCGCTTTCTGCGAAGCCTTGATTAACGGACCGCGTGTCAGGAGGAGGTTAAGAAACAGCAGAATGAAAAAGGCGGCGCTGGCGGCAAAACGCAGGCCCAAATCCGAAACAATGATCGTCATAAATACCCGCTGGTAGCTGAGAGATTGGAACCACAACCAGTCGGTGTAAAGTTGCGCGCTTTTTACGGATATTGCCAGCAAAATAAGGGTTAGTCCTAAAAACGTGATAAAGGACCATCGCAATTTGTTATACAAACAATTAACCTCCTGTAAGCAATATTATCCATTAGAGTCATTCACATCGGCTTGGGATTTTTCTGGCCTTTATCAGCTTCATTTTTCAGCTTGGCCTGGCACATTACACAAAATACGGATGACTTCTTTCTGATAATTTCATCATCGTCATCGTCGTCATCATATTTATCAGCTATTACCACTTCTTCCTCGATCAATTTACCGCATAACATACAACGTGTTTTCATACCCTACACCTCCGCATTTTAATTGAGCAACATTAAATATTCGCTGTCGCCCTTCTTAAATCCTGCCCGTAATATAACGGAGTTCTATAGGATACGCAAAATGTTTTCTTTTTCCATAGTTTAACCCAATTAATAAAAAATAGTTTTTATTTTAATTCATTGACAATAGCCACTCCGGCACTGGTGCCAATTCTGTCAGCCCCGGCCTCCAACATGGACAACGCTTTTGCCAGATCCCGGATCCCTCCCGATGCTTTGACGCCAATCCGTGGCCCGACTGATTGTCTAAGCAATTTAATATCAGCAGCCAGAGCGCCTTCCTTGTTAAAACCAGTTGATGTTTTTACAAAATCGGCACCCGCTGCTACGGCAACCCGGCAAGCTCGAACTTTTTCCTCGTTTGTTAAAAGGCATGTTTCCAGAATTACCTTGACAACTGCCTCAGGTTTTTCAGACTTGGCCGCGCTAACCACACCAGTAAGATCTGCCTGAGTTTTTCCAAGCAACCCGCTTTTAAAAAACCCGATGTTCATTACAACATCCACTTCTGAAGCGCCAGCTCTGACTGCCGCAGCCGCCTCAGCCGCTTTTACGGCCGGATCGCTCGCGCCCAGAGGAAAACCAATTACCGCGCAAATGCCGACCGGGGCATTTTCCAACTCCCGGTGCGCCAAATCAATGTAGCTTGGGTTAATGCATACCGACTTGAAACCGAAATCAACAGCCTCCCGGCAAAGGCCGACGATATCCTGACAAGTAGCTTCAGGTTTGAGAAGGGTGTGGTCGATCATCCCGGCCAGTACTGCTCGTGATATTTCCATTATATTCCCTCAGACGCCGGATTTTTATTTAATGCCAGATTAATGATTTTCTCGACCAGTTCCGGGAATTCAATGCCCGCGGCGCGGGCGGCGTCCGGCGAGAGACTTGTGGCAGTCATGCCGGGAATCGTATTCAACTCCAGGATATACGGCTTTCCTTGGCGATCAACAATAAAATCCACCCGTGCCAGGCCCCGGCAACCTAAAGCTTTAAACGCGCGCACAGCCAAATCCTTAACCAGATCCTGCCGTTCCTCCGGGATGCGCGGCGGGATAATATGACTACTCATACCGGTGGTATACTTGGCCTCATAGTCGTAAACACCAGTGACGGAAACAATTTCAATCAAAGGAAGAGCGATTGGTTCGTCATTTCCCAGCACCGAAGCAGTTACTTCCACTCCTTCGACAAATTGTTCAACCAGGGCGACCGGATCATGCTGAAAAGCCAGTTCCAAGGCTGGAATCAGTTCCCGCTCTTGATGCACAAAAGTTATGCCTATTGTGGAACCTTGTGTGGGCGCTTTAACTACCAGAGGCAATCCCATTTCGCCGGCAATTCGCCCTGCTATGGACGGCATGCCGTCAAGTCCTTTTTCTTCTTTGCCGACCAGGATGAACAAAGGCGTTGGAAGACCTTCAAAGAGCAACATTTTTTTGGTAGTAATCTTATCCATTGCCATGGCGCTAGCTAAAACACCCGAACCGGTATATGGGATACCGAGAATTTCCAACAGCCCTTGAATTGCTCCATCTTCACCGAACTTGCCATGCAGCGCCAGAAAAGCGAGATCTATTTTTTCTTCATTGATTCTGCTCACAATGTTATTGTCCACATCTATTTTTACACATGGATAACCTTTCTGCCTCAAGGCGTTGTAAACAGCCTCGCCTGTACGCAGGGACACTTCCCGCTCAGCTGATTTGCCACCCATTAACACACCAATCTTTAAAGACAAATTCCATTACCTCACTTTTTGATTTTATAGTTATTCTAAAATTATATTCGCCCAATAACAAGAAAAACTTACAAAAGAGTTTTTCTTGACGTGATAATATGGTTATTATATAATAACGAACGGAGGATAAGCGACATAGGGGAGTAGCTCAATTGGTAGAGCATCGGTCTCCAAAACCGAGGGTTGCGGGTTCGATCCCTGTCTCCCCTGCCACTTTTCTCAAGGGTTTCAGCCTTTGAGAATTTTTTTATGGAGGGTTTGGACAGATTAATCGTCTCGTAAGTAATAGCTATGGCCAAGTTGCTTTTCCCAACCCCCGGCGGGCCTAGAATCCTCTGCCGAACTTCATCGGGGTTTCTTACTATGCTTCGTCCTCTCAGCGACGACGAACTGCTTAATATTCCGCTCGATCCGCTGCGGTCGTCCCTTGGTTGCCAGGAGACATGGCTCGGTATTACTTATTACCCATTGTCCGCCGGCCAAGGTTACAGGCCATTTCCCGGTCCTTGTCTGATTGACCCAGACGAAAGCGACAGTTTTATATTTGAACCCCCAGGCCGTAATGACCTCATCTCTGGCTGCAAGGTCTTGTACCGGCAGGGACCTAATCCATGTGTGGGACTGCGTTTCGTAATGAGTTTCAGCACCTTGCCTGTGGCCTCTCATTTTGTCGTTATAGCTCCAGGGAGGGCCTGCGTAAATATCTGACATTGCTTGTCCGGGAACAATATAATATCAGCCATTTACCTGCCCCTTAAAATCCATAAAGGATAAAATTGTTTTACAGCCCCTCGCAATAGAACAAAATAGAACAAAATCATAACCACCGGTATGATGAAACTCGGTGGTTATAAACGCAATCTTTAATTTAGGTTTTTACAGTTTAAATACAGCCGCCAAAGCATCCCACGCCAAAAATGATCAGGATGAAGATCAAGAAAATAATAAACCCTATATTACCAAAACCTGCTGTGCCAACAGCACCATCTACTGCATATCAAAACTTCTTACTTAAATAAGCTTTTAGACAATTTGCCTTTTAACCCTATAGTTGAATATCTAGAATATTGTTTATCATTTATGCCCGTGCTCCCCTGGGTTTACTGCGCTCTTCCACCTTTTTGAAATCATACCAGAGCGGGCTGGCATTAAAGATTGACGAATAAGCGCCACTTGACACACCGATCAACAAAGCCAGGACCATATTGTGAATCGTTGCGCCACCCAGTAAGAACAAGGCCACCAGGACAAGTATAACTGTCAGCACCGTGTTGATCGAGCGGGCCAGGGTTTGCCACAGGCTGTTGTTGATAATATCCTCCAAGACCTCGCCCTTTTTCCTGTTATGCATATTTTCACGAATCCGGTCAAAAATTACGATGGTGTCATTTATCGAATAACCGATAATTGTCAGGACCGCTGCCACGAAGGTGCTGTCCACTTCGATCTGAAATATTGAGAAAATTCCGAGTATCACCAGAGTATCGTGCAGTAAGGCGATAATGGCCGCGATACCCTGCTTGAACTCAAACCGCCAGGCGATGTAGACGACCATCAGGATCGAGGCCACACCCAGCGCCAGCAAGGCCTTTCTGAGCAACTCCTGGCCGATTACGGGACCGACCCGCTCATTGCGCTGCACTGTGACGCCACCCAGTTTCTGGTCCAGATTCTGTACTATTGTTAAGTTTTCATCCTCGGTAAGTTCTCTGGTTCTAATAAGAAAATCGGTTTCACCGCTGCGCTGGATAGAAGCGCCCTCCAAGCCAAAATCCGCCAGCACTCCCCTGACCTGCTCAACCTCAGTGGGCTGGTTGAATCTCAAATCCAACAGGCTGCCGCCCCGGAAGTCAATGCCCAGATTGAGTCCCTGACTGAAAAGTGATATGATTCCAGGCACGATCACCAAAATAGAAATTACGTACCATATTTTTCTTAATTTAATAAAGTGGAACGGTTTTTTGTCTCTTAACATCAACTTTGTCTCCCCCTATGCCCCGTACATTTTGGCGTTGCGCACCAAGTTGCTGCCTGCCACCAGATGCAACAGGTATCTGGTCATGGTGATGGCGGTGAACATGCTTGCCAGGATACCGATGGACAGCGTCACGGCAAAGCCTTTAATCGGTCCTGTCCCAAAATAATACAGAACAGCCGCAGCAATCAAGGTAGTAACGTTCGAGTCGAATATAGCTACAAAAGCCCGCTTGAAACCGGCGTCTATCGCTGAGCGCAGGGTCTTGCCGGCCCACATCTCTTCCCTGAAACGCTCGAATATAATCACGTTAGCGTCTACCGCCATACCCAGGGATAAGAGGAAGCCGGCGATGCCGGGCAGGGTCATGGTCACATGGAGGGCGGCAAATATCAACAACACGATCAAGGCGTAGGTTATTAGTGCAAAGTCGGCGACCAGTCCGGGCAGGCGGTAATATAAAACCATAAAAACAAGAATGGCAATAAGGCCGGCAATACCTGCCTTAATTGACTTATCCAGAGAATCCGCCCCCAGGGTCGGCCCGACCGTTCGCTTCTCCATTACATCCAACTTTACCGGCAACGCGCCGGAGCGGAGCAGGATGGCAACATTGTGCGCCGCTTCAAGGGACTCATAAGGAGAAATCTGCGCCTTGCCGTTGGGAATAGGCTCTTTTACATTTGGGGCTTGAAGAACCTGATTGTCCAGCAGAATGTAAATGGGCTTGCCTACATTGGCCGCGGTGACATCGGCAAAAATCTTGGCGCCGTCAGGCTCAAATTCCAGGTTTACCTCCGCCACTCCGCTTTGCGGATTTTTTCCCTCCGTGGCGGTCTTCAATTGACGGCCGGTAAGCACGGTCGTTCCGTCCTCTGTTTTAAACTCCAGATAAGCGGTTTTAATCATGTTGCGCACCGCCTCATCCGGATCTTTGATTCCGGCCAGTTCAACAATAATTCTCCGGTCGCCCTGCTGCTGGATAATAGGCTCAGCAACCCCAAAAGCGTTGACCCGGTTTTCAATAACGGCCATGGCCCGCTTAACACTATCCGGTGTCACCGGCGAATCGGGAGTATCCTGGGCTTCAAGCACCACGTGCACGCCGCCTTGAATATCTAGGCCCTGCTTTATTAATTTAGTGAACGGAAGCCACTTGACATCCGGGATAACTGGCTTTACCGCTAATATTGCCACAACAGCCACAACTGCTATTATGACTATCAGTTTTAGAAGCTTGTCCCACTTCATGTCGTTCAATTTCCTCCTCTATGGTCAAATAAATCAATAGAAACCATCACAATAACTTCGCTCCGTTAATTACCAGTTCAAAATTGCACTTCAAGAAGTTCGCGGCCCTGCGGCACATAATCATCCTGCTTAAAAATATTTCAAAATACTCCATCACGGGACAAATGTCAATGTCAATGGTCAACTCCATGGTAATAGCCCGTTTATCGTCTGCCACCCATAAAAAAGAGTGCTCTACCGCATAGTTCACCCGGTCGTGGATATCAAAAGTGGCAAAATCCGGGTTCCTCACCCTGGAGCGGTGCACATCGGACTTGTCCGCCACAATCAGGGCCGCTGCGACACTGTTTACGGCGTTTCCGTATTGTTCCTCGTGGTTGGCGATAGCCGAAATCACTGTGGCTATTTCATCAGGGTGCATCCCCATTTGCATTAAAATCGGGTACGCGATTACCGCCCCGGAAATACCGTGTTCGGTGCGGTTGACAACGTTACCGAGGTCATGCATATACCCCGCTATTGCGGCCAATTCAGCTTGTCGTTGCGGAAACCCCAACCTCTCCAAAACATTCCTGGCAATACTGGAAACCAGATTCACATGACGGTAGCTATGCTCTGTATAACCGATCACACCAAGGTATTTATTGCCTTTCCGGATAAAGGAGTCAACAACTGGGTCCTTCTTGATATCCTCCAGGGTGATCATAAACAAATAAACCCCCTCAGCAGGGAAAAGGAGCGTGTATTCTCAAAGCTCAAGGTAAATGATATGGCTCGCATGCTAAATTCCCGCAATACCCACGCCTTTTCCGCTCACTCCTTCTCTGCCGCTTCGCTGTCGACAACCTGGCCGACAGCATTTTTCTGGAACTCTATCCGGACGTTATCGGATACTCTTATGATGAAGGAGTTATCCTTTATCTTATCTATTGTGCCGTACATTCCGCCAACAGTAACCACCCGGTCGCCAACCTTCAGATTGTTGATCATCTCCTGAAGTCTTTTTTGACGCTGCTGCTGGGGCCGGATCATCAAGAAGTATAAAATCGCAAAGAGAGCGACAATATACAGCAATGAACCATATTGAGAAGTGATACCCACTCTCGGACCTCCTTTCACATTATAGTGCAATAATTTAATTCGTTCATTGTGTCTAAAATCCCTTTTTTAAAGAAAACTTTTTATACAGTTAACCGCTATGGTATTTTTCCATAAATTTATCTCTATATTCCACTATTTTCCCCTCGCGTACCGCTTCCCTGAGTTCTTTCATCAGTCCTAGAATAAAGTATAGGTTATGAATGGTCGTCAAACGGATGCCCAACACTTCACCGGCTTTGATCAAGTGGCGAACATACGCGCGGCTATAGTTCCGGCAGACATAACAACTGCATTCCGGGTCAAGCGGGGTTAAATCTCTCGCGTTTCCGGCGTTGCGCACCACAAGCTTGCCGCGGCGGGTGAAAACTGTTCCGTTCCGGGCAAGCCTGGTTGGCAGAACACAGTCAAACATATCAATTCCTCTCAGCACACCTTCCACAAGGCAATCAGGCGAGCCGACACCCATCAGGTAGCGCGGCTTTTCTTCCGGCAAAAATGGAACGGTATAATCCAGCATCTCATACATCAATTCTTTTGGCTCACCGACACTCAAACCACCGATGGCATAACCTGAAAAATTGAGACTGACTATCTCGCTGGCGCTTTTTTTACGCAAATCCGGAAACACCCCGCCTTGTACTATCCCGAATACTCCTTGCTCCTCCAGCCGATGCACGGCCAGGCAGCGTTCAGCCCAGCGGCTGGTACGATCGAGGGCTTCCAGCGCATATTCATAACTGCACGGGTACGGGGCACACTCGTCAAAAGCCATGGCAATGTCCGAACCTAGAGCCATTTGTATTTCCATAGCTTTTTCAGGACTGAAAAAGTGCTCGGAACCGTCAATATGGGAACGAAAAGTGACTCCTTCCTCAGATACTTTGCGCAGCGGACCCAGACTAAAAACCTGAAAACCGCCACTGTCGGTAAGAATAGGGCCGGACCAGTTCATAAACCGGTGCAGCCCGCCTGACTCACGCACCAGCTCCTGTCCGGGCCGCAGATAAAGGTGATAAGTGTTGCTTAAGATTAGCCTGCCTCCCACATTCCAGACTTCCTCGGGGGTCATGGTCTTTACTGTAGCCTGGGTGCCTACGGGCATAAAAACAGGAGTTTCAACCGTTCCATGCGGAGTATGCAGCAACCCGAGACGGGCACGTCCATTTTTAAGTTTGTTTGTGACGGTAAAACTGATGGCCATTCAGTTCCTCCGGTTTTATATTATTAACATCGCGTCGCCGAAACTAAAAAACCGGTATTTTAACCGTACAGCCTCGTTATATGCCGCCATTATCTTATCTTTTCCGGCGAGGGCGGATACCATCATCAGCAGAGTGGACTTAGGCAAATGAAAATTGGTGACCAGACTTTCCACTAGTTTAAAACGATATCCCGGGTATATAAAAATATCAGTCCAGCCTGAGCCTGGGCAAATCTTGCCATTTTCACCGGCAGCGCTTTCCAGACAACGGGTCGTAGTGGTGCCAACGGCAACCAATCGTCCTTTCCTTCGCTTAGTTTCGTTAATGGCACTGGCTGCCTCTTCTGAGATCTCATAATACTCCGCGTGCATATGATGCTCCCGGATATCATTCACCTGCACAGGGCGGAAGGTACCTAACCCCACATGCAGCAACACGGGAACGATTATCACACCCATATTCAAAATCCGTTCCAGCAGCTCCCGTGAAAAATGAAGCCCGGCAGTGGGAGCCGCCGCCGACCCCGCCTGACGGGCGTAAATTGTTTGATAACGTTGCTTATCTGATAGCGGCTTTTTAATATATGGGGGAATTGGCATCGTACCAACCCGATCCAGGATTTCTTCGAAAAGACCGTTATAACTGAACTCCAGCACCCGGCCACCGAAATCTGTGTGGTCCAAAACCAGAGCTTCCAGCAGACCGTCACCGAATATAATCTTCGTGCCTGCCGACAGCCTTTTTCCCGGACGCACCAGCGCCTCCCAACGGTTCTTTTCCAGTTGTTTTAAGATCAGCACTTCCACCCTCGCTCCGGTGGTATCTTTTATGCCAAAGAGGCGGGCGGGTATAACTTTTGTCTCATTTATAACCAGAGTATCTCCCGGCCTGAGATAATCAACCAAATCCGTAAACCGGCGGTGCTCCAGAGGCGCATTGTCAAGATGCAGGACCATTAACTTGGAAGAGTCCCTCCGGCTTACCGGTTCCTGGGCAATCATCTCCTCAGGGAGGAAATAATCAAAATCAGTCAAATTCACCCGTCGCTGTTCAACTCCTCATTATCGCGAAAAGCGTAATTCCATCGACTGCAAATAGAACTTATTACTTGCCGTAATTCTCAACAATATTAATTTCCGAATAATAGTATTTCAAAATATCCTGGTACTTATAACCTTGTTTGGCCATACCGTTGGCTCCCCATTGTGATAGACCCAAACCATGCCCCCAACCGCTGCCGGTTATATTCACTCCGGTAAGATTTTTATCCTTATCGTACACTTTTTTCAAAGTAAATAAAGCGCTTTTCAGGCCAAGAGCAATTCTTACGTTGTCCGCGTTCGCAATCTCAGCCCGCAAAGGCTTGCCGTCGGTTCCCACACCGCTAACCGTCAGTTTTTTCACCCTGGCGCCGGAAGCGGTATAGGCCGTATCAATACCGGTAATATTCTTGAATTTATAACCGGCGCTCTTGAACACTTCCAACAACTGAGCAGCTGTATAATTGACCTGCCAGTTATAATGCAAATTGTTCTTATCATACGGGTCTACCTTGTATTTTATATACGGCAAGGCATTATACCAGACATCCTCGCTATTCTCGGTATAACCGCCGCTGCTCGAGTGGAAAAAAGCGGAAATTAAGTTGCCCCGGTTGAGCATAACCACCCCGCGGGTTTCCTCAATTGCTTTGTCGGTGGCGGATACCTCCGCGTCATAGCCTGAATAGACTTGACTGAACTGGTCATTTGTCAAATTATAGCTGGAGCCGCTGGTAGCTTCAACTTTCTGGAGGGCATAGTTGCGCGCCACGACAGCCTGGGCTTTCAGCGCTTCAGCCGGCCAGGAAGACGGCATTTCCGCCGGGACCACTCCACGCAGGTAATCCTCAATGTTCAATTCATTTATTGCCACAAGACCGCCACTTTCCACACGGAATTCAATATTGCCGCGGTAGCGCTTGTATTCCGCTCCCTCCAGCAATGAAATCAAGTTTAATCCGCTGCTTGAGGCCAATTCCTTCTGAGCCCGGTCGTTTCTAACATATAGACTGGTGTTTTCACCAAGGTTTACAGATTCCTCCGAGGCATTCAACGCCACTAGATCATTCATCGATATTCTTTCCACAACATTTTTGTTCGCAGCAATAACACTAATACGCGTATTATTTTCTTGAACCACGACTGGTCCGCTAAAAGGCCCGAATTTTTTTCCGGAACTCTGGAACATTATTTGACCGGCCTGTAAATCCACTTGCCAGCTTTCCTTGCGTCCTATTTTAGTTATTACCTTATTATTTGATAAATCAATTAATTGATAATCACCATTTGCTATAAAGCTCAAAGATTTAGCTTGTCTTTCAAGAGCCACCCGCACCGTTTCAGACTTCTGCGCCCCCTCCGCTACAACCGGAAGCAAAAGCGAGAAAATAACCGACAGAAAAACCGGGAACTGCCTTGTCGTTACTTTTAATTTCACCTTTTCTTCTCCCGATACTTAAATATTAACTCATTAAGTAAATTCGATAAAAATTGCCAATATCCTTTAACAACTGAAAATATATGAATTATATCTACCGGCGCATGAACAAGTTAACAATTATCGTAAGCAGAATACTTAGAACAACACAAGTTACCACGGGAAAATAAAAGCTAAAGTTTTGCTTCTGAACGAATATATCCCCAGGCAGGTGCCCCAGTCCGAACAATTTGCCACCGATCAGGAGCAGCCCGCCAATTATAATCAGAAACAGACCTAAGAGAAGGATCATCTTGCCGAATGATTCTAACATATCATGCACCCACCTCTAAATACATGATCCAGCCATCAGACTGTCAGATGTATGGCAATTATATACCCAAGTTAGCTTTTTTCCCGCCGGACGTCTTAGCGCCGCGGCAATAACGTTCTTTTTCACTATATATGCAGCCGCAATATTGCTGCCTGTACATACCCAGTTTCTTTGATAAACCAACAGCCTCACGGTAGCCATTTCTAAAATCGGCGTAGTAAAACGGGACCCCATATCTATCCCCTATCGCTTCACCGGTTTCCCTGATCAAATCGTGTTTCTGGTAAGGACTTACCAGCAAAGTTGTGCTAAAGTAGTCAAACTCTCCTTTTCTAGCCACCCTGGCCGCTTGGCTTAGGCGCATTGAATAACAAAACTGGCAACGTTTTGACTCTCTATGGACAATACCTTGTAAGAATTCCTCCAGTTGATAATTATTATCAAAAATAACATTGAGGCCTATATCCGCGGCATACTTCTCCAGAGTTTCCTTGCGCCTTTCAAATTCGGTATATGGGTGAATGTTTGGATTATAGAAATACCCGTAAATATCCATTCCTGTTTCTCTCAATTGCTGAACAGGGTATATTGAGCAAGGACCGCAGCAAATATGCAACAATATTTTCATTATAAAACCTCCAAACGTCTTGTCTCCTGCTCCAGTTCATTTAGTTGTTTTCTACATATCCGCCAACATATCCGTCTCGAAGTTAGTATAAACATTTTGCACGTCATCGTGTTCCTCAAGCGCATCTATTAATTTTACCATCTGTTCCGCTTCTTGTCCTTCCAGTTTGACAGTGTTTAATGGAAGCTTAGTAACCTCCGCATAGGCTATCTCGACACCGGACTTTTCCAGGGATTCTTTTACCGTCATCATGTCACCGGGCTCAGTTGTAATCTCATAGGATTCATCATCACTTACCTTAAAATCCTCCGCGCCCGTTTCAATACTCAACAACATCAAATCATCTTCGCTATATTTGCAGTTTGCTTTCTCAACCACAATCAATCCTTTTTCCTGGAACATCCAGGCGACACATCCGGATTCACCCAGACTGCCGCCGTTTCTTGAAAACAGATATCTTATTTCACTTGCCGTACGGTTACGGTTATCGGTCATTATCTCAATCATTACCGCAACTCCGCCGGGTCCATAACCTTCATAGTTAAACTCCTCATAATTTTCACCGCCTAGTTCACCCGCTCCCTTTTGTATAGCGCGCATAATATTCTCATTCGGGATATTTGCTTCCTTGGCTCTTTGAATAGCGGTTTTAAGTTGCATATTGCCATCCGGGTCTTTACCCCCTCGTCTCGCGGCAACCATAATTTCTCTGGCCAAGCGTGTAAACAGTTTACCCCGTTGAGCATCTACTTTAGCTTTTTTGCGTTTGATAGTAGCCCACTTAGAATGTCCGGACATCAAAACTCCCCCTTCATGACAGGCATACAATGCGTTATATAACTAGTATGAATATGTTTAAACTAAAAAAGCGCAAAGCGCTTAACTATTCCCAAAATATTTTAGCATATAGATTATCCTCACGCAAACGATATGTTTTATAATACCAAGCACCTGTGAAATACCGGGTGTTATAATCAAAACCCGCGAAGAAATCGCCGTGACTTCGTTCATGCCATTGGAATACAGTAAATTTGGAATACAGTAAATTGTCTGCGATAAATTTTACTCAACTTGATTAAACCAAGTTGACTTAAACGGTAAACGTTATTAATATATTTAGTTAATAAATTTAATAACGCGCTCCGAGTTAAAACACCTAAAGCGAGAGCTATGGCTTTTAACCACTGGGTGCAAATGGAAACATCTGTGCCTCCCGTCTGGAAAGGAGATTTTCTTTCTGAGTCTTTTATTAAAAGACATGAAAGAATTGCTAGAAGTTAAGGCAGTTTCCAGACGGAAATTGCCTTTTTATATGATTTTTTAAACACAAATTGTCGTGTGTCGAGGTTAATATGCGCGTAATAATATTTTTTTCTTTATTAATTATTTCCTCTAGTTATTTTTTCTTCCAAATATATAGGCGTATTTGTTATATTCGCTTGGGAAAACCGGAAAATTGTAGTAATCACCGTCTGGAAAGGTTGCAATATTTCTGTCAGGCTGTTTTCCTGCAAAAAAAGATTGCGGAATATCCTCTTTCCGGCATTTTCCACGGTTTTATCATGTGGGGTTTTATTGTTTTAATATTTAGCAGTTTGGACATGGCGGCCATAGTTCTTTTTAAAGCGGAAATAACATTCTTGGAGCATCCATGGTTCTTGTTTTTAAGAGATCTTTTTATTTTATTGGTATCAATAGGGATTATTGGTTTTACTTTTCGCCGCTTATTTTTAAAACTTTTTAAACAAAACTGGTTTCATAGTTCATTTAGGAATTATGCTATTCCTATTTTAATTTTTTTCATTTTCCTTAGCGAACTCCTTTACTTATCCATTCATTCCATATTAATGGAAAGAGCATTGCCTGGCGCCTGGCTGGTTGTTGCTTTTTCTGACAGGCTTTCTTTCCTTGGCGCGCCTGCCTTGCTCATTCTCATGGAAATAAGTTGGTGGTTTCACTATTTAACGATTTTTTCTCTTCTATTTATTATTCCAAACTCTAAACATCTTCACCTTGTCTTTGCCCCTTTTAATATCTATTGGCGTTCTTTGCGTACGAAAGGATCCCTTCAGCCGGCTTCACTGGCGGAAACAAGTAAACAAGTACGCGGTGTAAACACAGTTGATGATTTTACCTGGAAGCAGTTGCTTGATACCTTTAGCTGTGTGCTTTGCGGGCGCTGCCATCGGGAGTGCCCGTCGGAACGTAGTAAAGAATGGTTAAAGCCCAAAAGACTAAACGGTTTTATCCGCACATATCTGGAAGAAGAGGGTTCTGAGCTTTTAAAAAACAAACCTTCAATAAAAATGGCAGGCGACCTTTTCCACTATGATTTTATTTGGAGTTGCACTACCTGTGGCGGGTGTAACGAAGCTTGCCCCGTATCTATTGACCATCTCTCCAAAATTATTGATATGCGACGCGGTATCGTATCGGAGGGAAAACATATCCCCCCTGCCATGAAAGAGTTTTTTAATAATCTTGAGCAATCGGATAATCCTTACGGTAAACCACGAAAACCCGGTCACGACTATATTTGGGCCGGTGAATTAGGGATTCCAAGCATTTCTGAAAAGCCCGATGCCGATTATTTGTTTTTTGTCGGCTGTCAGGGAACTTTTGACAAACCAACCCAAAAAGCGGCTGCGGCTTTTGCCAAAATACTGCAATCAGCCAAAGTGGACTTCGCAATTCTCGGAAAGGAAGAGCGGTGTTGCGGTGAAACGGCCAGAAGGATGGGTAATGAACCTCTTTTTCAAAAAATAGCCCAGGGGAATATTTCCAGTTGGGCGAAGTACGGTATCAATAAGATTATTACCTTCTGTCCCCACTGCTTTAATACCTTTAAAAATGAATATCCTCAATTTGGCGGGAATTATGACATCATTTCACACGCGGCTTTTTTGGCCGACCTTCTGCGGCAGGGCAGACTCCAGATTACCCACCCGCGGAATACTGCCGTTAACTATCATGATGCTTGTTATCTGGGGCGATTTAATGATATTTATGAGCAGCCCAGGTATGTATTGAGATCAGTACCTGGCGTGCGTTTAATAGAAATGCCCAGGAACAAAAAGGGATCATTTTGCTGCGGTGCCGGCGGCGGACGTTTCTGGACCAGGTCGGAAAGAGAAAACCCGATAAGTGTTAATCGAGTTAAAGAGGCCTTGGCTACAGAGGCTTCAATGGTTATTACCGCCTGCCCCTATTGTCGTACTATTTTTAAGGAAAAAACAGAGCGGCAGGAACCAGGTGACATTATGGTTCTGGATATAGCAGAATTATTGCTCTCAGCCCTTTCCGACTAATCAACCCCACATTTAGTATTTTCCAGGTGAGTCTGTTCGCTTGATATAATTTCTTGGAAAGCTTGGTTGATTAGGTCTGATTCTTTAAAGGAAAATAAATATTTTTATCGAATATATAGCCAATTTAACGTTTTGGGAGGTGGTGGCATATAATGGTAAATAATATTTCCCGTAATGATCAGATAGACTTTTTAAATATAACTACCGAAGATTTAGCGCTAATGGGTAAATTTAAGGATATTTTTATCAAAGAAGCTGATCGGGTTGTAGATGCATTCTATAATCATATTCTGAAATATCCTGAGTTAAGAAACTTAATAGAAGCCAAAAGTACTGTTAATCGTTTAAAAGAAACTCAAAGAAAGTATTTTATTAGTTTAGCCTCGGACACTATTAATGAAGATTACGTGAAGCAACGGCTTTATATCGGCCAAAAACATCGTGAGGTGGGCCTTTTTCCTAAGTGGTACATAGGTGCCTATCAAATATATTACAAGGAAATATTTAAAATATTACAAAAAACTTGTAACAATGAAAATAATACCGAATTTATTCAGGCAAATATTGCTTTTCAAAAACGTTTAAATTTTGATATGCAACTAGCAATAGAAAATTATATTATCGATCAGCTACGGCAGTTAGTAGCTTTTAATGGTGATATTGAGTCAGCGGCTGCTATTATTGGAGAAATAGCAGAACAAACCAATATGGTTTCATTAAATGCTTCAATAGAGGCAGCAAGGGCTGGGGATAACGGACGAACTTTTGCTGTTGTTGCCGCAGAAGTAAGAAAACTTGCCGATCTTTCAGCAAAATCTGCTAAAGACATTACTAGTCTGGCACAGAAAAATAGAAAAACAATTGAACAAATGGGTAGTGGTAAATAAATACACCTCCCCTTGCAAAATAATGGTATAGTAATCCAAATCACTGTTTACAAAATAAGCTTGTCAACAGTGTTAATTAAAGTTGGATACTGCGGCTTACTTATCTGTGCATCGGCTCCTACCGCTTCACCTTTATGTAGCAGATCATCTGTTATTAGTGATGAAAAAATAACAACGGGTAATTTGGCGAGTTCCGTGTGTTCTTTAATGCGTTTCGTCAAATGGTGTCCGTCCATTTTGGGCATTTCGATGTCAGTAATCACTAACTGAACTTGTTCTGTAAAATTTGCCCCCATATCACTGAAAACCTTTTCTAGATAATTCCAGGCTTCTAACCCGTTATTAGCTAATATCATTGATTTAACGACAATATCCTCAATAATACTAAGCTCTTTATTCATACTATCCAGTTCATCAGGAGTGGCTTCTACCGTTAGGTTTATTATGCCACGATCACATTTAGAATAAGGAATTCCACTACGAAGTAAAATTAATGAGCCATATTTCGTCAATATTTGCTGTACTTTGGGTGCATTTTCTGATTTTTGATTAACTAAAATACCAATAATACAAACATGTTTTTCCATTGCCCTTCCTCCTTTTAGATCTCATTTTATTTAACTAGCCATTATAGCGTCCTTTCATTTTAGATGATGTACCATCCACAGCATAGTTTTCGAACCTGACTTCGAAATAGGCCTGTGGATGTGCGCAAGTTGGACAGACCCTTGGAGCTTCTTCACCATAATGGACATGGAAATTCCTTATACATCGAAGTCCACTCATAATTTTCTCCTTCTGCTGCTGTTTGTAGATTTAATTCCAAAATAATTCCTCCCTCAAAAAGCTTGGTTAATATGCCCCGGAATCCGGGTCACTTAAATCTTTTTCCGTAACTGGGTGTTTAAAAATGATATACGTCCAGACCTGGTAAGCGATCACAATGGGTATAAAGATGGCCACCACCAGCGTCATGATCTTCAAGGTATATTGACTGGCCGATGAATTAAAGGCCGTCAGGCTATACCTCGGGTCAAGACTTGATGGTATCAGGTTGGGAAACAGACCGATGACCCCGGTGAAAGTGACCGTCACAATCGTCACACAGGAGGAGAAAAAAGCCGCTACGGACTTTTTCCCGGATATCAACATTTTCATGCCTAACAAAGCGATTACAGCAGCGGCGGGAACCGCGAAGCAGGCCGGACTGCTCATAAAGTTAATATAAAGCTTCGTAGCAAAAGCGGTAAGAACCAGGAACCCCGCGGCTGCCAACAGCAGGAGCCACCACAGCTTTGCCGCAAGCGCCCGGGCTCTGGCTTCTAATTCACCTTCCGTCTTGACAGAAACCCAAATGGCTGCGTGCTCCAGGAAAAGCAGCAAAAAGAGCGATCCGGCCAGTAGGCCGTAAGGGTTCAACAGAGTCAGGAGACTCCCGTGGTAACCCTGGGCGTCCATTGGTAAGCCCTGAAAGATGTTGCCAAAGGCTACACCAAAGAGCAGGGCTGGTACAAGGCTACCCAGGAAGAGTGCGATGTCCCACGTCTTCCGCCAGGAATCCGAATCGACCTTGCCCCGGAACTCAAAGGATACGCCACGTCCGATCAGGGCGAACAAAATGATTAAAAGCGGCGCGTAAAGATAGCTAAACATGTAGGCATACGTTGTTGGAAAGGCGGCAAACGTCACGCCGCCGGCGGCAAGGAGCCAAACTTCGTTGCCGTCCCAGACCGGGCCGACAGTGTTGATCAATATCCTTTTCTCCATCTCGCTTTTCCCAATAAAAGGGGCCAATATTCCCACTCCCAGGTCAAATCCGTCGAGCATGAAATAGACCGCCCAGAGCAGGCCCCACAGGCCAAACCAGAGCATCTGCAATTCCATCACCGCACCTCCCTATAACGGTATTGTCCGGCCGGACGGCATGCTGTGCCCCATCTCTTCGGCCGGGCCATTTTTTGAGAATTTCACCAACAGATAAATGTCTGCCACTGCCAACAGGCCGTAAAATATTGCGAACCCCGCCAGAGATGCAGCCGCCTGTCCTGCCGTGATATTCTTAGACACCGCGTCGGACGTTTTCATCAAGCCGTAAACAATCCACGGCTGCCGCCCTACTTCCGCCACCAGCCAGCCCAACTGACAGGCTAGGTAGGGAAGAGGCATGGAAAAAACCATGATTTTTAAAAACCACGTTTTTTTCTCCAACGTTTCCTTTCTGGAAAAAACATATCCGGATACTGACAGGAGTATAAACAGGGTGGTCAGCCCCACCATTAACCTGAAACTGACAAAGGTTAAGGTTACGGGCGGGCGTTCGCTGACCGGAAAATCTTTTAAGCCCTGCACCGTGGCGTGCGGGTCATGCTCGGCCAGAATGCTCAGCATGTTGGGTACAGGCAGAATTTCCATTGTGTTTCGTTCTGTTGCCTCGTCCGGTATGGCAAATATGTAAATTGGCGCGCCTTGGCGGGTTTCCCAGATAGTCTCCATAGCAGCAAACTTGGTAGGCTGGGTTCTAGCCACCTCCCGGGCGTGCCAATCCCCGACGGCTACTTCCGCCAGGCAGGACATTAAGGCAAAGGCAGCGGCAATTCGAAACGATTTTTTAAAAAAATCAAGGAAATTATTCTTCAAAATGTGGTACGCGGACACTCCCATTACGAAGAAAGCTCCTACCAGGTAGCCGCCCAGCACGGTGTGCAGGAATTTTGACCAGGCGTAGCCGGATAGCGCCACCGCGGCGAAATCCACCAGTTCCGCCCGGCCGTTGTTGATGACATAACCCACCGGATGCTGCATCCAGGCATTGGCGGTGAGGATCCACAGCGCCGAAAGGCTGGTGCCGGCAGCTACCATCCAGACAGCAACGGCGTGAGCCTTTTTCGATATTCTTTTCCAGCCAAAAATCCAGATGCCCATGAATGTAGACTCCAAGAAGAAAGCTACTGAAGCCTCAATGGCCAGGGGGGCGCCGAATATATCCCCAACGTAGCGGGCATACTCAGCCCAGTTAGTGCCGAACTGGAACTCCAGAGTAATCCCGGTGACCACTCCCAAGGCGAAGTTGATCAGGAACAATTTGCCCCAGAATTTGGTCATCTTAAGGTATTGTACGTTTCCGGTCTTGACGTAAAGGGTTTCCATCACAGCGACAATGATAGAAATACCCAAAGTTAACGGCACGAAAAGAAAGTGAAACATGGCAGTAATCGCAAATTGTAACCTCGCCAGTAGAAGCGCATCCATGTTTTTTGTCTCCCCCTTTTCTCAATAACATATTTCATGACGTTAGTTGAGTGTATTAAACTTGCAAAGCAGACGACAGCTTAATAAAAGCCTCAAGGATTTTTAACGACGTGTCAACCACAGCTTCCGCGTTTTTTGAACTGCAATCAATTGAAAGAGCATTAGCGGCTTCATGGAATTTTTTATGCGGCTCTTCAATTGCCAAGTAAGCGGCAATATTTTGATATTGGACACGTTCTTTCTCGTACCATTTACCAAAGGCGCAGTCGCGATGTGTTGCAAGTCTTACTCCTTTACCGGCGCTTTTTATTACATTGCGCAAAAAGTTAGCGTGGTCAACTAGCCTGGCCGCCAGCACAGTTAATATATGTTCCTTTTCGGCAACATTCAAATATGGTTTTATTATTTTGCTCAATCGCTCAACATCTAGATTTAAAACGTCGCCAAAATCCGTCACAGAAGCTAACTCTCCAGAGAGCCTGGCAAGGTTTTCAGTGGTTAAAGCCTGTTGTTGCGCAGCTTTTGCAATATTGTCAATAGCACCGGCAGCTTCTCTAACTTGCCGCCTGTTTTCGCTCATAATATTGGTAACCTTTTCCGTATTATTCAAATATCGCTCGAAAACATCTTTTACGTTCGTTACAGCGTTATTGGTATTCATGGCTTTACCATTCATATCATCTGAAATGTTTTTGACTTCCTTAACCGCTTGCTTAGTTTGATCTGCCAGCTTTCGAACCTGCTCCGCCACGACAGAAAAGCCTCTACCATGTTCACCTGCGCGAGCGGCTTCTATAGCGGCGTTTAACGAGAGTAGATTTGTTTGATCAGCTATATCCGATACGTTTTGACTGATGCCGTCGATAGTTTTAATCTTTTCCAATAACTCTGTAGCGTTACTAACCATGTTATTAAGCATTTCACTTGAACTTTTTGTAAGCGACGACAATTCATTAATATCATTAAAGCTTTCCATTTCTTTTGCATCAACCATCTGCATTACCGCACTAATTTGCTGGGTGGAAGCTGATGTTTCCTCTGCTGTGGCTGACATTTCTTCAGTGACGGCAGCCAGATCCGCCGATTTCTCCGAAATTTCCCGAACTTTAATTGATGTACTGAAAGCCATCATCTCACTATGCGCTAGTGAAAAATCAAACACAAAGCGGATAAGAAATCCATTTCCGCTTGGTTGGCAATGGATACGCATGCTAGTTGTTTTTCCTTAGGAAAAAAGAACATTATATTAGTCAGCTCCTTTTCGAATCTTTTTTATGTTATCTCAGAGAATATGAATTATCATTTTTTATGTTAATTATCTATTGTAAATATGACTTTTCCTTTGCGGAATTGATATACAGATTATAAAACCTATTTAGTGATTCTTACTATTCTCCACAAGACCAAATTTTTTCAATAAAAAAAGACAGCTTATTATCGTCTGAAGATAATAAGCTGTCTAGCAATGCCCAATATATCTAATTATTAACCAGATTGCTTAATTTATGTAATTTAATTGCTGCCGCTAAAGCGAGCTTAGTTTCAAAATGGTCAATAGATACTCCTAAAATTTTTTCAATGCGCTGTTTTCTAAAGACCAAAGTTTTATGATGCAAAAATATTTTTTGGGCTGCTTCTTTCAAGTTATTACTTTGTAAAATTATTTCGAGAGTAAGTAAAAGGCTGGCTCCTTTATCACGGTCGTATTTTATAAGTGGGCCGATCAATTTTTGAATATACTCTGCGGCACGCTCTTTTCCATCATAGGTTGCAAGAAGTTGAAAGAGGCCGATATCCCGGTAACAATAAATTCCTCCACTATATTCCAATTGACATTTAGCCGAAACGATGGCACTCCGCGCTTCCTGATAACTTTTTTCTAAGCTGTCAGGCCCGTTATGCATGTCGCTCACACCAATTGTTACTATGAGATCAGGGGCATAGCGGCTTATTTTTTCCTTAATTTGTGTAGCAGCCTGTATACCCGCGTCCAATATGTCAAGTGTGTGACAGGTCTGTAACAAAACTCCTATGTTATCTCGAATATCCCATACAACATATTCCGGGTTTTTGCTCAAAAGATTGTTAATATATCTTTTTTTCTGTTGAGTGTCAATAGGATTATGAATATCAATCAAGCAGCAGAAAAAAGGAATCGTAAAATCTA
The DNA here is from genome assembly GCF_029478095.1 of Pelotomaculum isophthalicicum JI. Taxonomy (NCBI): domain Bacteria; kingdom Bacillati; phylum Bacillota; class Clostridia; order Eubacteriales; family Desulfotomaculaceae; genus Pelotomaculum; species Pelotomaculum isophthalicicum. The sequence continues at coordinate 56,100 of NZ_JAKOAV010000017.1, forward strand.
TTCCCCATTTTTTAGCAGTTGCTATAGCATCTTTATCTATAGAGACATTACCATTAATGATATCGTTAAAAAAATCGCTTTTGCGTTGTAAATCATAGGCTATCTGCAACATTCTTTCGGCTTTACGCCTTTCTGAGATATCCCGAACCACACTCACAATTCCTGCCATCTTACCTTTATCATCGCGTAAAATATTTACGGAAACCTCTATCCACAAGACTTGCCTATTTTTATTAAAATGCTCCAATTCGAAAACATGTCCCTGGCTGACGACCTCCTCATCGGCTAATAACTGCCTTAGCTTTACACATAATGCTTGAAATGAATCGAATGACAAAACTTCTTCTATGGTGCGGCCGATTATCTCTTCTTGTGTACGACCCAAAAGCCGGACAATCGACGGACTGACGTATGTAAATCGCTCTGCAAGGTCTATGACCATAATGACATCTAACACGTTTTCCGCCAGCAGGCGATACCGAGCTTCACTTTCCTTCAGTTCTGCCGTAGCCTTTGCCAGTACCTTTGTCAGCGAATTAAAAGCAACTGAAAAATCCCCCATAAAGTCGACCCTTTGGGTAAAATCTCCGCTGGCAATCATCTGGGTCTGCCACGTTAAATGTCGCAGATTTGCCTGAAGAGTTCGCAGCCCGCCGGAAAGAAATCCTTTCACTCGCATACCTTGTGATAAATCCCCGTTAGCCAAGGCTGAAATAAAACCTCTAATGGCTGCGAGTTTTTCATATAAATTAACGAACTCCGGATGTGATTTTAAATCAGCCGGCAATGTATTTACCGACACCTTATTTGATATAATATCTTCCAATGCCTGTACAGCAAGGTTAAGTAGCACTTCCTGCTGGTCACCTTGCGTAGCCATAACGGTTCCCTCCAAACTAGACTACTACTTCGGCAGTAAATCGGCAGGTACGGTCGCCAGTGCACCAACAGTCTACTTCTTTTACACAAAATTGCCGGTCGGCGAAGAAAGACTCCATTAAAGCCGCGATAAAACCCTCGTCGTACTTACATATCTCCTGATCAGACTCCGGCAGCCCGGAGCAGTCAAGATCCTCATCGACGGTAAAAACGAAAGAACCTTGATCAATATCAGCCTTTTCCACTCGGAGAATTCCGAGCCGCAACTCTCGAAGCAACTCCTGCAGCTTACGGATAAATTCATGAAAGTCGTTTATTTTACCGATCATATTTTTAAAAAACTCAAGGCCAGCCAATCTGCCTGACTCGTAAAAAATTTCGTCTGCCTTTTCTGTACCGAACTTTGCCTCTATTACATCACGAAAAGTATATTGCATGAGCCGGTACAACTCGATCCTAGTTATTGGTCCGAGGTTTGGCCGTCCAACAGCGATGTCTCCAAGCAAATCCCATGAAAAAGGATATTTTCTGTTATCCATAATCCATCCCTCCTCCACTTTTTCATAATATTTCTACACAACAAACAAGATTCCTGTTAGAGCAGACCGAGAAGTAACTGTTTTCAGGAACTAACCATACCGGTTATATGATTTTGCCCATAGGTTAAATACCGGAAGCGATATTTGCAAGTACCATTTGAGTTATTGGCACCTTTGCGCAGTCGACTCAAAGATGTGCAACTGATAACTTTTACCGATTAGCGTTAAGTAAATAAGCATTTCTCAACGTAAAAAGGCTGCATATCCCGACTGCCCGCATGTACTTCATCTCACTAGTTACCGAGGTAATAGGCTGGGCTTTAGCGAATAAGCCTTTATACCTTCTTTGTTTACCCGGCTTTCTATGCTCTAATCTTCAAAGGGAACTTAAAGTATCACGGTTTCCCCATAAATTCGTGTCTATTTGAGCTTTTCTGCATACCTGCACGCGCTATAACCGCATCCAGTGCTCCGCACTGCTTCGGATAAACACACGATCCAGTAAGTCAAGCCTTTTCGAACACTACACTTTTTCCAATGCAACAAAGAAAAAACATCTTTCAGTCCCCTTGTTATCGGGATTGGTACTGCAACACCGGTAAATACGCGGTCATTAATTTCGTGCCATTTCCTTTCAGTCCCCTTGTTATCGGGATTGGTACTGCAACGTTTTTAATGTATGAATACGCTAAAGAACATAAAACTAGCTTTCAGTCCCCTTGTTATCGGGATTGGTACTGCAACTTCATGGTAGCCACCCGGTCGTTGTATGATTTCGTCTTTCAGTCCCCTTGTTATCGGGATTGGTACTGCAACTTTTGCGATTTATTGAACTGCCACAACATTCTTACAGGCTTTCAGTCCCCTTGTTATCGGGATTGGTACTGCAACCTATCTTTTTCAGGCTTGCCAGCTTTGTCGCCTTGCCTTTCAGTCCCCTTGTTATCGGGATTGGTACTGCAACGGAAACCGTGGACGTGGCCGGCGCGGTGGATGGCAGCCTTTCAGTCCCCTTGTTATCGGGATTGGTACTGCAACCAAGGTCGGGGCAATGTATGCCGCGGGGCAGGTGCTGGCCTTTCAGTCCCCTTGTTATCGGGATTGGTACTGCAACCGGCATACATGGCCTGTATCCTGATTGTGGTTAGCGCTTTCAGTCCCCTTGTTATCGGGATTGGTACTGCAACGTTGATGTAATTTCAAAATCTGAACAAATCTCCTTTGTCTTTCAGTCCCCTTGTTATCGGGATCGGTACTGCAACGTTGGTTAAGCATTGCTTAGTACCTCTGTTTCTTCAAACTTTCAGTCCCCTTGTTATCGGGATCGGTACTGCAACGGGGAGGCCGGTAGTGTACTCCGCCTGGTGCTCGGCCACTTTCAGTCCCCTTGTTATCGGGATCGGTACTGCAACCCGGCCAGTAGGTGAAGCCAGGTAAATGTAGTTATCTGTTCTTTCAGTCCCCTTGTTATCGGGATCGGTACTGCAACATTATTATGGACGGGATCTTGAGGTTGCAGTGCAGCGCTTTCAGTCCCCTTGTTATCGGGATCGGTACTGCAACGACAAGTTGACGTTGGGTTTGGCGGTCCTTTGTTAGTCTTTCAGTCCCCTTGTTATCGGGATCGGTACTGCAACCTAACCACTCCGTTTGTTGCCCACTTTCCAGATTCCTTTCAGTCCCCTTGTTATCGGGATCGGTACTGCAACAGGAGGGAAGTATCTGAGTACCAAAGAGACGTTGCCCACTTTCAGTCCCCTTGTTATCGGGATCGGTACTGCAACCAACCGATGCTGATACTGGAACCGAAGTTTCTGGTGGCTTTCAGTCCCCTTGTTATCGGGATCGGTACTGCAACTATAGGGGAGTCTAGTAGAAGAGGAACCGAAGATGCTCTTTCAGTCCCCTTGTTATCGGGATCGGTACTGCAACACTTGGCGTATTGTCGATTTCGATTATTGGTATAACTGCTTTCAGTCCCCTTGTTATCGGGATCGGTACTGCAACGTTTCTTATATCTTCCGGAAACGCCTCCAATAATACTTTCAGTCCCCTTGTTATCGGGATCGGTACTGCAACTGTTTTGGTTCAGTGAAAGGAGAACATACCTAATGGACTTTCAGTCCCCTTGTTATCGGGATCGGTACTGCAACGGTCAATGCTCCATCCAAGATCATCACCGATACTGGTCTTTCAGTCCCCTTGTTATCGGGATCGGTACTGCAACTCAAATTGGTGGAAAAATTGTAGAAAATTTAGATAGCTTTCAGTCCCCTTGTTATCGGGATCGGTACTGCAACAGGCCCTAGCGAAGGGCCCTGTGGACGACGAAAAGTCTTTCAGTCCCCTTGTTATCGGGATCGGTACTGCAACTATAGTAACAAAGGATACGAAATTTCAAATACCTATCCCTTTCAGTCCCCTTGTTATCGGGATCGGTACTGCAACATAAAGTTCTTGTTCTTCTTCTGTTAATGGGGTTTTACTTTCAGTCCCCTTGTTATCGGGATCGGTACTGCAACCATTTTGGCAGCATTAGACAGATCAAAGTTATTCGAGACTTTCAGTCCCCTTGTTATCGGGATCGGTACTGCAACTTATCCGCAGGCTCTTACCCTGCGTTAATGCGGCTCCACTTTCAGTCCCCTTGTTATCGGGATCGGTACTGCAACGCTGGTTGACGATGGTCTGCGGCTATTAGGCAAAGTAGACTTTCAGTCCCCTTGTTATCGGGATCGGTACTGCAACGGAAGTTAGAGCGCAACTAAAGAAAAACGGATTTCGGCTTTCAGTCCCCTTGTTATCGGGATTGGTACTGCAACCTCACCCGGCTTTCATTGTTAATGGGGTTGTTAAGTCTTTCAGTCCCCTTGTTATCGGGATTGGTACTGCAACTACAACGAAAAGGACGAATTCCTGCGCGCGGTACCGGCTTTCAGTCCCCTTGTTATCGGGATTGGTACTGCAACGATGAAGGGCATGGATAAGTGGGTTACTGGTGACGGTCTTTCAGTCCCCTTGTTATCGGGATTGGTACTGCAACGGAGAAATATGACCTGACATCCCTAAAAGACCAGCTGGCCTTTCAGTCCCCTTGTTATCGGGATTGGTACTGCAACCTTAACGGCAAAGTTACTATTAAAGGCTGGGTTGATACTTTCAGTCCCCTTGTTATCGGGATTGGTACTGCAACATGACATAGGGGAAGTCAGGCAGGTCCTGCTTTTGATTCTTTCAGTCCCCTTGTTATCGGGATTGGTACTGCAACAAAATAATGAGCAGTTTCAGGGAAAATACGTATATTATCTTTCAGTCCCCTTGTTATCGGGATTGGTACTGCAACTTCGTTTTTCTGCCAGAGCAATAGGGTCTCCTTCATCGCCTTTCAGTCCCCTTGTTATCGGGATTGGTACTGCAACGGAGTTTATCGTTTTGCCATTCTCGATAAAGTTTAAGCTTTCAGTCCCCTTGTTATCGGGATTGGTACTGCAACATATTAAGTAATAGAGACAAATTTCCCAAATGTAAAAACTTTCAGTCCCCTTGTTATCGGGATTGGTACTGCAACATGCCTAAAGAAAAATGGGATTTTGAATATATTAATTCTTTCAGTCCCCTTGTTATCGGGATTGGTACTGCAACTTGGATAATATGATAGATGATTATTTCAAGTTAAATATCTTTCAGTCCCCTTGTTATCGGGATTGGTACTGCAACTTTAATAGTCATATCTTCAACAGTTTTTTGTTCACCTGCTTTCAGTCCCCTTGTTATCGGGATTGGTACTGCAACAAAAACAAACTCAAAAAACAGGTCAATCCGTCAATGACTTTCAGTCCCCTTGTTATCGGGATTGGTACTGCAACAATCTTATCTTCTGATGGTATGAGAATTAAATTATTTCTTTCAGTCCCCTTGTTATCGGGATTGGTACTGCAACCCATATTGAGGTTGATCGTCAACGTGTAAAACCGGATGCTTTCAGTCCCCTTGTTATCGGGATTGGTACTGCAACGGCTAAAGTCCTAAACGTAAATCCAGAGTGGCTCTACTTTCAGTCCCCTTGTTATCGGGATTGGTACTGCAACTTTTCATGGGTATTATTTGCCGTACGTAAGAATATGGCCTTTCAGTCCCCTTGTTATCGGGATTGGTACTGCAACCGAGGAAACCGTGACGGCGCCGTTGCAGGGTATATGGCTTTCAGTCCCCTTGTTATCGGGATTGGTACTGCAACACCTGAGTTTGCACGCGGAACGTTGCTTGGTATGGGCAACTTTCAGTCCCCTTGTTATCGGGATTGGTACTGCAACAATTACGGCTTACAGGTTGGTAGACGAGAGTATTATTTCTTTCAGTCCCCTTGTTATCGGGATTGGTACTGCAACACCCGCAACAATGCGACAAAACGAGGATGTTTTTGACTTTCAGTCCCCTTGTTATCGGGATTGGTACTGCAACCAGTTCTTGTTTGGCGCAATGATAAGGACATATTTCTCTTTCAGTCCCCTTGTTATCGGGATTGGTACTGCAACAAAATCAAACATGTGAGACCCCGTCATTTTTTTACCCTCTTTCAGTCCCCTTGTTATCGGGATTGGTACTGCAACACAAATACCTTCAAGTGAAGTACACACTTACTAAAGACTTTCAGTCCCCTTGTTATCGGGATTGGTACTGCAACCTTTCGCAATTCGGCAAAAGAAAGCGAAGCCGCAATGGCTTTCAGTCCCCTTGTTATCGGGATTGGTACTGCAACGGGACCAAGATCCTACCGCAAGGATTTTAGCGAAACTCTTTCAGTCCCCTTGTTATCGGGATTGGTACTGCAACTAGGAATTTAGTGCAGGGCCAAGAACTTGATGACGGTCTTTCAGTCCCCTTGTTATCGGGATTGGTACTGCAACCTTCCTTCCCCAAATTCTGGTTACGTTTCTTTCTATGTCTTTCAGTCCCCTTGTTATCGGGATTGGTACTGCAACTGTATTCCTTATCAATTTATTGACGATTGTTTAAATCTTTCAGTCCCCTTGTTATCGGGATTGGTACTGCAACGTCTACCCTACATATTCAGCTAGAGTGCCTTGTTCATCTTTCAGTCCCCTTGTTATCGGGATTGGTACTGCAACATGATTGCCTAGAAGATTATTATATGTGTGACAATTGCTTTCAGTCCCCTTGTTATCGGGATTGGTACTGCAACATAGCATAATTTGTAAAACGATAATAACTATCATTTGCTTTCAGTCCCCTTGTTATCGGGATTGGTACTGCAACTGCTACAGCAGAACAACAAAAACAATATACTAAACACTTTCAGTCCCCTTGTTATCGGGATTGGTACTGCAACGTTAGCAAATGTTAGTATTAGTAATTATATCTTATATCCTTTCAGTCCCCTTGTTATCGGGATTGGTACTGCAACCGGTATTGCTGAACGTGTCGTCGCTGTCACTATTAATCTTTCAGTCCCCTTGTTATCGGGATTGGTACTGCAACCTGTTACAATTTCTGGTGCTGATAATACTGCTTCTTCCTTTCAGTCCCCTTGTTATCGGGATTGGTACTGCAACTGTTCCGCCCCCTGCCGTCTGGCCTGCTCAATTGCTGCTTTCAGTCCCCTTGTTATCGGGATTGGTACTGCAACGCTAAACCTTGTTATCGAAAATACCACCGACACGGTAGCTTTCAGTCCCCTTGTTATCGGGATTGGTACTGCAACTTCCGCTGACCAGTTAGCCATCACTCAACCATCCTTTACCTTTCAGTCCCCTTGTTATCGGGATTGGTACTGCAACCCGCTTCATCTATTGTCTGTCCGCCTTTCCAGTAGCTTTCAGTCCCCTTGTTATCGGGATTGGTACTGCAACGGCAAATGGACCAGTGGCCGGGATAGAGTGTCCTTCTTCTTTCAGTCCCCTTGTTATCGGGATTGGTACTGCAACAACGGGGGAGAAAAGATTGAGTAATGAATGCTGTTATCCTTTCAGTCCCCTTGTTATCGGGATTGGTACTGCAACAAGGCCATCATTGTTAGTTTCAATCTCCAGCATGTTTCTTTCAGTCCCCTTGTTATCGGGATTGGTACTGCAACAAGGCTCCGCCTTCCATACCCTCTAATGGGTTAATGCCTTTCAGTCCCCTTGTTATCGGGATTGGTACTGCAACTCCTTCCGCGAACACCGTAACATGTTTGATATTGAGCTTTCAGTCCCCTTGTTATCGGGATTGGTACTGCAACGGCACAGAAAACTTACCTGCGGTCAATCGGTGAAGACGCTTTCAGTCCCCTTGTTATCGGGATTGGTACTGCAACACCTTATCTTCAAATAACGAGTGAGTTTCCTTCATCTTTCAGTCCCCTTGTTATCGGGATTGGTACTGCAACCCATGCTTATTTACGTGGACGTGGGTGAGAAGTTCCACTTTCAGTCCCCTTGTTATCGGGATTGGTACTGCAACAACATCACCCTAAGAACACCACCCAATTCTCCGATCCTTTCAGTCCCCTTGTTATCGGGATTGGTACTGCAACTTGGTCGTGGAATATTTATTTAGATATACAAGATATTTCTTTCAGTCCCCTTGTTATCGGGATTGGTACTGCAACCGAGCTATAGTCAATCAGATTGGAGAATGGATCATGCACTTTCAGTCCCCTTGTTATCGGGATTGGTACTGCAACGCTGCTTATCATGATGACATGGTAACAGCTTTATATTCTTTCAGTCCCCTTGTTATCGGGATTGGTACTGCAACACTAACTATGGGGCAAACTTTGGAGATGCTTCTGGCTTTCAGTCCCCTTGTTATCGGGATTGGTACTGCAACCGAGCTATAGTCAATCAGATTGGAGAATGGATCATGCACTTTCAGTCCCCTTGTTATCGGGATTGGTACTGCAACAATGCCAAGGAACAGCGGATACCCTCCTTGTTACAAAGCTTTCAGTCCCCTTGTTATCGGGATTGGTACTGCAACTCGCGTCTCCTCTATAAAAACCAATCTTATAAGAAAGGCTTTCAGTCCCCTTGTTATCGGGATTGGTACTGCAACGGCGAGCCATTTCATAAAATACAAACAGTTATTCGCACTTTCAGTCCCCTTGTTATCGGGATTGGTACTGCAACCTGTTTTTTCACTTAATGGTTTCCTTGCTAATACAATCTTTCAGTCCCCTTGTTATCGGGATTGGTACTGCAACGATAATCGCCTATTTGGTGCGATGATTCCCATAAAACCTTTCAGTCCCCTTGTTATCGGGATTGGTACTGCAACGTCGCCGGGTGGATAGCTGCGAGGTATGTTTCTTTGGCTTTCAGTCCCCTTGTTATCGGGATTGGTACTGCAACGTGATAATGGGGCTGGGCAACCGGCTCGGAGTGTTCCCTTTCAGTCCCCTTGTTATCGGGATTGGTACTGCAACAGTGCCAAATTGGTCCTGGGGAGAGACGGTTATCCCGGCCTTTCAGTCCCCTTGTTATCGGGATTGGTACTGCAACCGACCGTGGGTAGTCGGGTTAAACCCTTGATATCACTGGCTTTATTAGATACCAGATAAGGCCTGAAACATCTAAAATTTCGAAAAACCTTTTTCTGCGTAAAAAACTCCTTCTTTTGCGAAAATCAAATTTATACTTCTTTTCTAGTCTGGTTTCAAAAGTCCTTTTTTTATTATTTACCCCCGGCACTGTAAAATATATGGGCAATAATCGTAACATTGCCCAAGACCGGGGTCAATTTCCTCATATATCATCCTCATTTTTTCATCCCGCTCTTCAATGAACCATTGACGAAGCTCATCGTCAATAATGTGAATGTCTTTTTTTACTACCAGACGGTCACCCTTGAATTCGGCATAGACAAGGCAGCCTATATTTATCGGAAATTCATAAATGGCTTCCATCACCAAAGCATATCCGGTGGTAGTCAAACGGTGAAACTTTTTTTGTTCGCCAAATTTCAAATCCAGCACCATCGGTTCGGAAAATGTATAGGCGTCGGCGCTAAGGTTCGCGCTCAATCCAAAGAAAGTGCCGTCTAACTTTTGTTCTACAACTACCGGTATCGCCAGGGCGGCGAGCGAATCCTCGGCTATATACGGCTGCTTAACCAGTATTTCCTGGATGCGCGCAGCAACCCTGGCGTTTTCAAATGCGGCAACGGTTGCAGCCTTTTTTTTCAATTCAATAAATTCGTCTTCTTTAAGCTGGCTTTGATATTCGGTTAAAAAACTTAAATCCAGAGGGGTGTTTAACTGTTCGAGTATTTCCTGAAAATTGCCGACACCTTTTTCATAAATCAGCCTTTTAGCCCGTACCAGCACACGGACTAGTATGTCATGAAAAACCTTTCCCCTAATCATAGCGGAATTGGGCTTTGATTTAATCCTGTCGATCTTTCTCAGGTAAAGATCCCGGTTTGTTTTGCAATAGGAGTTAGCCACTTCGTAAAGGGCCATTCTTATATCATAGACCGGCGCCAATGGCGGCTGGTGCCAGTTCCAGCCCCGCAGTTCCTCCGCTATTTCCATTTGCCTGGAACGCGGCAGAAAACCTTTAAGAAGCTGCTTTCTTTCTTCGTCGGTTAAAAAATACATAAACCTGATTCACCTCACATCAGCACAAAAATTGCGATACTCACAGTCAACACATTTACCTTTTTCACCGGCTTTATTTGGCATCAATTCTTTTGACACCAAAAGACGTATCTTTTCCAGCGTTTCTTTTACATAAACCCTGGCGTTGGGTGTGACCTCGACTGGAATAGCTTTTTCACTATCAACGTATATGAATCCGTAACGCACCGGTTTGTTATATGTATCCTCCAGCAGCATGGCATACGCTATCAATTGATATTTATGATTCAGAGAAGGCCCTTGCGAACTATGCTTAAACTCGACGGGGAAAATTTCGCCCCCCGCCACAATATGCATATCCAATTTACCCTCCAGTCCAAGGCGCGGGGAATAAAGACTGGCGTGAAATTTCCGCTCTCCTTCCTTAAAATTGTAACGTTTAAAGGTCCTGCGTTTTTCCAGCCTGTCCAACTCCAGGTGTGCTTCCTGGCCATATTGCATCTTCCGGGTAACTTTCTTTTGGACCGGGCAAACATAGGTGAAGTAAACGATCCGCGGGCAATACATATACTGCTTTATATCTGTTACTCTTAGTTTAAACATCCGGGATACCTCCCGGCTCTATATTGATTATTTCGAGCAATCTCAAATCCTTGTCACAAACCGGACAGATTAATATTTTGCCATTCTTTCTGCCCAAGGTCTTTCTTAGTCTTTGTTTCAGTTCATCCCTGCGGTTATGGTTCAGTTCCCCGAAGAATGCTGAATACTGAATGTGAGTTAAGCCGTAATCCTTACAGGCATCAAATATCTTAGTGCGGGTTTTGTCCTCTTCAATGTCGTAAATCACAAGGGTTTTCACTCTACCACCCGCCGACAAATGGCCGGTATTTGGCCTCCCCTCGTAAAAACGTGGCTACACGGCGGGCTTGGCTTTGGATGATAGTGCGGAGTTTATATTTTTTGCCTTGAAACTTTTCCTGGCTTTCCAGTCTCTCGTTAATTTTTTCCGACAAGTATTGCTTGGTGGCAGTTGAAAGCATCCCTTCTTCCATATCCACGGCAATGCCCTTATTAACCATGGCCACTACCACCCGGTCAACTACCTGTTGTCGGAATTCCTCGACAAAGTCGTAGACTAAGCTCAGCTTTCCCGGTCGATCCACATGCAAGAATCCGCCAAAGGGATCCAATCCGGCCAGAATCAAAGCGCCTTCCACTTGTCTAGACAGCATCCCGTATCCGTAGTTCAACAAGGAGTTAACCGGGTCGGTGCTGTCCCGGTGTTCACGCCCCGGGAAATTAACCTTCTCGCCGGTTAATAATTTGACTCCCTGCCAGTAAAGGTTCCCGGCCCGTCCCTCCACAGACATCAACTGCCCCCGGACATCGTCGATACATCTGCCTTTAATCCCGTTAAGCTGGTCCGCCATTTGTTCAATCTGGTCTATCGCCCTGTACACTGTCTCAAAGAGTTCCCTGTCGACACCTTTACGATACTTGGAAAAGTACTTCAGGACATTGATCTGGTTCTTCAGTTTCCCTGTGATGAAAAGTTTGGATAAGGACACACCGCGTTCGTCAAAAAAAGCCAAAAGTTGTTCACGACGGGTGATCACGGTACCTGTTAGATACGGTGAAACCAGCTTGGCGAAAGGTTTTCCGGTGGAAGTGAGGAAACTGATCTGAACCCCATGTTCCACGCACTCCCTGATCATGTCCGTTGATAAGCTGGCGCCGGGAGTGTCAATGATCACCTGCTCAAGGTCATGGAAAGGTATTTCGTTGACAACCTTGCCGTTTTCTTTTAAAATCAATCGCTCACTTTTTTTGCCCAGGAAGGAGCCGTAGTTGGTGACGAGAAGTTCCATGTGGACCTAATACCTTTCATAAAATACTCAATTTGTATTATGTCCGTTAGGAGGAATTTTTAGCCAGGTTTTATATAAGATTGGTTAAGTCAGATATTATAGTTCACTAAATATTAATTCTTCCACTGCTTTCATTGAACCCTGTGAAAAGCAAAAATCACCAATATCCCTATCATTAAAAACGGCTTTAAATAACTTTTCAATTAATTCTATCGCCTTTCTTGCATCCTCTTCATCTACAGAATTCATGCCGTGGTTATTTATGGTTGCATTTCTCTGATTACCCAACTGGTTTAATTGCTGTTCCAGGCCTCCAGAAGCTATTGGTTTGCCTTTCTTATTTCTATATAGCATACTGATATCATAAACATTCAGATGTCCACTCTTATTTAAACTGCTCCTCACCCAGTCGGGCTGTTGCTCAATCCTAGCTCCGGGATTGTTAATACCCAGATCCCTCATAGCCACATAATAATAAATACCCTCATATAATCTTTTAAATCGGCTTAAACAGTCAATGTACTGTTTACATTTCTTTCTGCGCAACGCATTATGGTAAAGATCAACTAAATTCAAGAAATCTTCCCGCTGCCCATGCCCTATAATTTGTTGCAATACCCCGATTTGTTCTGACACAATTGCCGATAATTTATCAAATCTGAACCTGCTCAAATCCGGCTGTACTTTTTTCAATTGTATCAGCGCCATATTATGCTGGTACAAATCCCAGTAAAAATACCCTTTGATTAAATCATAAAATATTTCTGCTTTTTGTGCCCTGTCAGGATAAATGGTAAATAGACCTAAATTAAACAATTCATCTGACGATACTTCGTAATTAATATTTCTAAAAAAACGCCTGGCCCTGACGATCTGGTTTTCCTCTTCCAGAAAATGAGTCTCTACAAGCCTCGTATGCTTTTCTCCTTCCCTTAAAAAAGCGGGGTTTATTGTCTGGTAAACCTCTGCTTTAATTCTATTGCTGTTCACCAGCACTAAAAAAGCTGATTGGATTTGTGGTGTGCCTGAAGAAATTGCAAGAAAATACTTCACGTCACTTTGCGCATAATTTTGCTTGATAGATTCTACCTCGTCTTTCAAGCTTTTTATTATATCAGCATAATCCGTGGGGTCCGGTAGATTCAGCGGCCTTACGTATACCTTGACGGCAGGAAACTTTTGAGCAAGTTCCGAAACAGTATTCCAGCAATTTTCTTCTGTGGAGTTCAACCTCTCGTCAGGCTGTTTCCGGGTAGGAAAAAGGAATAATATATCTGGCGTCAACTCCCTTACCGCGCCCAGAACAGGTCCTTCGGATCCATCTCTGCCGCAAGGGTCATGCAATCCCACGCTGCTGAGCATAATTTTTAACATATACTTCACCTCAACTTAAATTCACCCAGCCCAGTGTGTTAATGGCATTATCCCTTTCTATAAACCTGGCGGGAAACTTTTTAATTATCACCATTCATCCTGACCGGAACGCTAAAGGCCAGGGCATATTGAAGAACTTCCGGATAAGTGGGGGCTATGTTTTCAACCATTTGCCCGTAGAACGGCTTTACCCCACCCTTTGTAAAAAACACGCTTCCAGCCCGAATCATTAATAAAGGATGTTTAAAGGGATAACTTGAGAGAGCGTATTCTTCACCTAACTTACCGTATTTAACGAAGGTTTTATAATATCCTTCAGTAGGATCACCTTGCCTGGGGACGAAATTCGAAAGGCTAAGATACGCATTGGGCTCTTTAATGCTTTCGAATAATTCACATTTCTCCATTTCGATTACACTGAAGGATCCTTTTCCGGTGGATTTTCTTTTACCAATGCCTGTTTGGCCAAGCAAGCGAAACTGATCCAACAGCCAATCACGCAAACCCGGCTCCCTTAGTTTAATATAAATAGACAGATAGTCCTGCTCCTGGTTGTTTTCGTCCTTTTGATTAATATAGCTCTCCATCTGCTCAAAAAGCTGGCCGCCATCGGCAGTTGAACCTGATATGCGGTTGATTTGGTTATGCAGGGTGGACACCTGGCTGATTGGTTTTTCCCTATTTTCAATTACCGGCATGGAGCCACTGATTAGGGAAATAAATTCTTTCGGGGTCAGGTATTCAATCTTTTTCAGGCGCTTTCCTTCTCGTGCCTGCAGTAATTGCTCGTCACGGGTGGCAGGCAGAGGTCTTTTAATCTTCATTAATGGTTTTGGCAACAGATCTCCGGGAAAAGCGTTGGAAAGCACAAACCACGGCCTGTCCGACCGGAAATCTCCCAGCATTGAATTAATGGAATCATTTCCTTCAGCATATCTGATCGTCCAGCAAAGACCGCCGAATATTGTGTCGGCCTGCAAAGGAGAAATAAAACCGCTCTTCATCCGTAGTTTTAGTCGATAGGTTTCCACTGTCATTTCCCCTCTTCAAGCACGAATGGAACACCGTCAATGGTAGTATTAATAAAGCGCACCTTGCCGTATCCCCTGGAACCGGAACCCCCAAGGTATTCCTTTTGCACCAGGGACAATCCTTCCCTGATCAAGTTCAGGGCAGCATTTTCATTATCATTTTCAAATATCCTTAATACTATTTCAAAGTCAAATTTTGATCCAGCAGGAACTCTTTCATTAGGGCGAGGATGTTCAGCTTTTCCCGTTTTCCTGTCCACCAGATTCTCGTGTTTTACCTCGGTATAATAAATACCTTTTTCCTGGTTGGCAGCTTTAAGTTCTTTGACAGATTCTGACGTTAGAAAAGCATCCCTGACAATAATTCTGGTGGGACCAAGAACGCTTTCCCTGGCCTTGTGTGTCCCATGTGTCCCAAAAATTTTACAAATATTACATTGCCCGCAGTCACAGGGCTTGCCTGTTTGCTGGGTTATGGCAGAATGCTTTAGCTCAAGCAATGATCTCATTCTACCCTTTAGAGAAGACCCAGGTATATACGGCAGATCAGTCACCGGATTCCTAATAATAGGATTGTCGTTCCCGCCGATCTCTATATCATCATTTGAACCGCCAATCCGAAGGCCCGTCTCACAGAAGATCACGCCTTTAATAATCGCATGTCTTTCTAATTTCATCTTCCTACCTCCTGTACCCACTTTCTTTAAAATAAGCAATTACGCTCTGGAAGTGCTCAACAAAACCATGCAAATGATCGGGATCTTTTTCTGCCAAATTTACGTTCACATTGATAAAAGTACGAAATTCCACTGGTATATTGTTATTCTTAGAAACAGCATCAGCCGCGTTGGGATAAAAACTATATAAAACAGATTTAATCTCCTCAAAATTTCTCGTATCCTTAAATCTTGAATAGATCCCCCGCAGCTTATTATAGAAACGCCGCAGTGAAGCCCTGGTCATGCCTTTCGTCGATAATACAGCTGCAACCAGTTCCGCTTCGGAAGTATATATCTCTTTCCGGAGATATCCCTTTTCATTAAAATAACCATCTTTGAGGTAATCAGAATTCAATCCAGAAGAGGGGTTCCCCGAACGTCCCGTATATGAAGACGTACTTCCGTAGTGTCTTCTATCCCCTCTTTCCGGCTGCCTGCCACCCTTCTGGGCGCTGTTGCACTGCCTGCAATATTGATAGTCACCAAAAGTTTGTTTGCCACATATACGGCATTTGCCCATCAGCTTCACTCCTTCGTTAAAAGTGCGTATTTAACAAGAAAATCCAGGTAAACCGTATGGTCGTGGTCCAAGTTTTTGATATTTTCAGCCCACAACCGCACGGCCTGCGCATCCGTGTCCCGTGTCCCAGGCGGCGCAAGATTTCTGGCAATTTCGTAAGTTAGTAAAGGCAAGTATTTCAGACCGCGCACCTCTTCATGCTCATAGTAACACCGGTGCATTTTAGATAAATTCAGCAGCTTTCTGAGAAAGCCAACAGTCAATTTTTCACTATCCAGCCAGCTAGATAGCTGGTTGGCTGTTTCCAACAGGGGAGCAACCTTTGACCATTTCATCGTTCTACCAAGAAAAGTCAACTGATCCCTGCCCTCGGTTTCTCTTTTGATAATCCTTTCCTTCGACTCTTCCAGGGCGGCATCAGCAGACATCACGCTTCTTGAAACAGGAACGCCAGGTTTTAACAAACCAATTCCCGCTGATATAGTGATATTTTTATTCTGGCCCGTGAACTTTTTGAAGTCATCTTGCACGGTAACAGCAAGATCAACTATTTCGTTCCACGGGCCGACAATTAAGAGGTCATCTCCCCCGGAAAAAACAGTATAACAAAATTTAAACCGGATATTTAACAACTGGTCAACCCGTCCTGAAAAGAAAAGATCCAGCATACGGCTCATGGTGGCAATTCTCGAAATGCTGTTTCTGTCATCCTGGTTGTCCCGCAAACCGTAAACAAACAAGCTGCCCAAATGATCAACGTCAGCCTTAAGATAACCCAACATTTTGCGGCCACGGGATCTGTTGGCCATACAGTCAAAATAAACCGGTTCTCCGAAAGCTGGTTTTTTCTCATCTTTGCAGCCGGGACAACCGGTACAGTGCTCCTCTCCAGCCAGAGGTATGTAGTTCGCCATAAATTTGGGCAGTGCGGGATGGTCAGGTATTTCTTCAATGTTTGTTTCATTAAGCTTGCAAATAAGGTAACCGGGAAAGTCAGCCTCAGGCGCGTCAGCTAAAACCGCAAGGCTGTAATCGCCGTGCAGGTGGAAAGTTGACACCCGGTATTTGGCGGGGACATCCGTCATGGTATAGGCGATATAGGAGGCACCAGGCAACATTGTCCCAAGAAGCAGATCCCGGCGGCAATTTTCGCACAGCTTATCTCCATGTTCATCAATATAAGTAGCGATTTGTTTGTTACAACTCTGACATAATCCTTCTTCTCCATTGTAAGCATGCATTTTAAAATTATCCGTCATCCATACCCCGCTCTTAACCAGATATCCTTTCAGTGGGGCGCTCTTTCTTTTGCTCAGTCTTTCAGAAATTTCACCAAGCACTTGGCCGAAATTATTGAAAGCCTGCCCGTTAAATGCCAATTGGGCCAGGTTTACTGCCAATTCACCGCCAAATTGACTGACCGACCACCGGTCCAACTCCTGTTGAAACGCTTCAATCCTTTCGAATGAACCGGGCAGATTGGGGAGAAGAACGTAAAACTTCCCGCCGGAGGACATGACGATATTGACTACCGGGAGATCAAATTCATGAATGAGATTATGGCTGACAGCTTCGCTTAAAGCGTTAAGGTAAAATGAACGGGCTCTCAGTCTCTTGGCTACTCCGCCAACTCCGATATTGGCGATATCGAAAATGTAGTTCTGGATTCCGGAAAGATCGCCCACAACCAGGCGAAACTTATCAGGCCTATTGTCGGCGACGTCTCTTTCATTCAGTGTATTTTCCCTTTGATGATATAGGTAAAGGCAGGCCGCGATGGCACTGGTGGTACGAAGGTGATCAAACAATGAAATATCCGGCGCCATCTCTTGAGTATTACTGGGAACACACCAAGTATAGCGCTGGAGCAAGGACAGCAAGTGGGTATAAAGGCAGTCAAAATCTGAAAGGTTAACCTTGGATATTATTTTGTCAAAATCACGGCCGAAATCCTTCAAGTAATTGTTTGTCTGTTCCGGAGCCAATTGCCGGAAAGATTCCGGGAATGAGTTTGCCGGGTTTAACGGGCGAAGTCTGTAGTGATTTACATCCGGGGTAGGATTAGTTAATTTAAGCCGGGAAAAAATAGAAGCCAAAGGTCCAGTTTTATAATCCCGGTATTCGCCTGATTCCTCCCCCTGTTCTGCCGAAGAGTAATTATCAGCGGCACTTACCAGATAAGCCAACGGCCGTATCGACGAGTCGGCTTGCTGTACACGCGGTTCGGGGGGGAAACGGGTTGTTTCGTGATGACGCTGGACAAGTTCCACCAGTAGACTTATATCTGTTACTTTATCAAAAGCGCCTGATTTGGCTTTAATAAAGCTGGCAGACACTGCCGGATGCTTTCCGGCAACTTTGAGCGATCCTTTAAACTCACCTCTTTGAATGAACTTGCCTATATCGTGAAGTAGACCGGCCAGGATGACAGTCTGATATTCCCTACTCATGTTATATCCCCTCGCAAAGTGTTAAAAAGATATTCAATAGTATTATGCCAAAATCCTCCTAAATATCGAAATAAACACAATATTACCACAAACAAAGACAACCAGATTAATATCTCATCTAAGGCTAATAGGAGCCAAATATTCGGCTCATACAGTCAAAAAACCCTTGTTATCGGGTTTTCAACTTCAATTAATTAATGTCTTTTCCGCAGCACTTTTTATACTTTTTCCCGCTGCCGCATGGGCAAAGTTCGTTTCGTCCGATTTTCGGCGGCTTTACTATTGGAACAAACTTATTATCATTGTTAAAATCATCATCCCAGAACCAATCTTCATCCTCCGGATCGTCAATATATTCACCGGGAAAATCTAAATCATCTTCCTCAAGTTCAGCCCGCAATTTATCCAAATCCGCCAAGTTGACCCCATTGGCATCGCAAAGTCCCACCAGAGCTACCTTAGCAGCATATACCACATCATCGGATTCATCATCCAGCATCCGCCGCACTTGAAAAATAGCCTCCGGATCGCCGTATTCCAAGAGCTGCTCCAATGTCGTACGGCGCACATCTTCGTCAGGGTGCGCCAGACGGCTCAAAAGGAAATCAAAAACTTTCTGGTGGCGGATTTTTGCCAAAGCTCCACAGGCAAAAACCCCCGGCCAAATATCATTTGAACCTTCCTCATCTTCATCAGCAGGCTCGTCCCAATCATCATTATTTTCCTCTTCAATATCTTCTTCATTAATATCTTCTTCGTCCTTATCCCAGGATTTAACATAATTAATGATCTGCCCGACGGCTGTTTCGCCGCAACGGGCGAGGGCTTCCTGCACTGAGCACACTGAACCTTCTTCCTCATCCTCTTCCGACATGTTTGAAAAGGATTCCAACAGCCCTTCAACCGCATCCGGCGTCCCAATGTGACCAAGCGCTTCGGCTATGCACCAACCTTCATACATACCATCATCCACTACACTGGCAGAATGAAGATATTCAGCCAGCGTCCGCACGGCCTGATTACCGTAACCCGCCACCTCCTTAATCAACCTGCGCGGCGATACAGTATATCTCCTGGTCAGTTCATTCACCAGATCGACAACCGGATCCAGTTTTCCCTCGGACTTTAACATAACTTTATCCAGTTCGCGCAATATTGGATAAACGGAACACGCCACCAGCCAGATGTCCTTTTTATTCGTGCGGAAATGACTATTACGCGCCGGAATATCCGCCTTCTCGAAATAGTCAATAATAGCGATGCATGAGCCGAGCCGTGTATCCTTTATTTTATCTAAGAACTCCTCTTCACTTAAATTCAATGCGCTTTCATTCCAGACTCCCGCGTTAATAAAAACAGACTTCGTTGTCCTGATGATTGGCTCTTTGATTAGTTTGCTTAAACGTCGACAATCCTTTTTCTTCAAAGCCTTTAAAACAGCCGATTTCTTCTTGCCATCTCCGGCTATCAGACCTGTATCAACGGAATTAATGAACGTATTTACATCAAAACTTATATTCATAGCCAGCCGCGGCTCACCCAGCAACGCGGCCAGGCATGCCAGAAAATCATCCTTGACTATTTCGTCATCAGACTGATGATACAATTGAACGATTTCCGGTGCCGCGCGGTAATATTGCAGCTCAGCCAATGACTCGGCACAGGCGATCGCTTCATCAATATAATCCGTTTCACCCATAATGCGCATCAATTCTTCTTCCACGCCACCACCGGGGTAAGCGCCCAGGGCGCGCAGGATAGCTTCGCGGTTCGGCTGTCCGGGGTCGCGCGCCGCACTTAGAAGGGGTTCGCGGGCAGATTCAGATCCTAGTTCTCCCAGAACCGTAGCGGCCTCTTGAGCAGTAAATTCATCCCCTTCAAGCAGAATTGTCAACAAGTCACCAATACATCCATCATCGCCAAGCCAGCCCAGGGAGTTAATAGCGCCAAGCCGTACCATGTGATCCGGATCTTCACGGATGCTCGCCCGCAAAGGCGCTGCTGCCCCCGGACCGAAATATTGGAGTTGAAAAGCCGCATGCCTCCTCACCCGCACATCCGGACGGGCAAGATCTTTTATGTAATCATCTATTCCTTTCAGAGCAATCACATCCCGATTGTATTAAGATTTCTCAAAGCAAATAATTATTCAAATTCTAATTTCATCAAAAATAGCGGTACGACGGACATTCTGTTTTTGTGATATAATTACCCTGCATGATCCTTTATCAACATGCCAGGTGGTGAATCCGTTGATATTTAAAATGTCCTCCAACATTGAAATTGAGAAGTTGTTACCACGGTTTAAAGCGCTTTCTAATTGTTTTCCACAGGTTATCGCCGCCTACCTTTTTGGTTCCCATGTTTCCGGACGCCCGACCCCCCTAAGTGATATCGATGTTGGAGTGTTATTAAATGAAGATTTACCGGACATGAAATCATTCCGGATTGAAATGAGCCTATTGGGAGAACTACAAAAGATTTTTAATACTGACAACATCGACTTAGTAATCTTAAATAAAGCTCCCCTCCCCATACAGTACAGCGCCACAAGCGGTATACTGCTGTTCTCCAACAACCACGAAAAAAGAACAGATTTCGAAGAGTATGTACGAAAATATTATATCGACTGTCTGCCCATTTACCGTGAATATCGTGAGGAGTTTTTTAAAAGACTCCGAGAGGTAAAAATGCAAAATGGTTAACTTTCAAAAGATTGAGAAACAACTGCAAATGCTAAATAAATTTTTGGATATTCTAAGCCGATTAAGTAATTGTGAACATCGGAACCATATTATATCCACTCATAATTTTGAAGCTCCAAAAGATTAATTAGATATCTTATTCATTAATCCAACCTCACTATTATATGGCACATCGACAATATTAGGCCGGCCACGCCCATTATTCCAGGCAAACCCCTTGCTTCTGAGCATGCAGTAATGTCGCCATGATAATGGTACTAACAATTGGCTGGCTTCAAGCGGTTCATTTGCTGACATTAAAGTCTGGTACTCGCTTTCAAGACAAGCAGGTAAAACTTCCATACCGTCAAAAGCACGGTAAAACAATTCTTCCAGGCTTTCATCTGCATCGAAGGCGCGCAGGGTTTTCAAACAACTGGCTTCGAATTCGGTATATGATTCTTGAAATTCGTTATTCCAGCTTTCTGCGACCTTGCCATGATAAACTTCATCTAACCAACATGAAATTTCCTCTTCATTAATTAAATTTCCGGCATTCTTTTTGAGAACTTCCAAAGATCTTAGTACCAACTCTTCTTGGTAAACATGCCGGCCATCACTTGGTTCGGTGAAAACATTAACTGGCGCCCATTCTTTCAAACGGCGCCGGTTGATACGTCCAAAACGTTGAATCAATGCCTCTAATGGGGCAGGGTCTGAATAGATTACGTCCAAATCAATATCAAGGCTTACTTCCACAACCTGGGTGGACACCAATATAATTGGTCTGCGGGCTTTGGATTGTGAACCACTTGTATCCTGTATGATTATTTCTTTGCTTAAACGGTCCCGGCCGTTAAAACGTCCGTGAAGCAACAGCACTTCAACACGGTTGGCCAATTCTTTGGACAATTCATTATAGGCCTGCTGCGCTCTCATTATAGTATTGCAGCAAACCAAAACACTCAGGTTGTTCTTTGCCTCATTGGCGATTCGTTTAAGCCAGCTTCCCTCCAGCAAATCTCCTTCCCGAACCAGCAAGCGGTGTCGTTGAAACTTTCTAAACACCTCTGGAGTAGCCTGGATAATTTTGTTCGTTCCCAAGGCATCAGCGAGCTTGGATTGCAATAAACCAGGTAATGTCGCCGACATAACCAAAAAGCGTGCTCCAAAGTTTTTTCTTAAATATTTAATTGTTGCTAAAATTGCTGCCAGGCGCTTAACATCGTAAGCGTGGATTTCATCAAAAATAAAAACTCCGCCAAGGAAATCAGTTAGAAGGGACTCATACCCTTTAAGACGGTAAAGCCCTTTGAGCATTTGATATGGACTTAATACCCGCACGGGATAGTAATGCAAGCGAGCTAATTGCCTGGCCCACCGTGCTAGCTTCATTGCCTGCTTCCGACCGTAATCTTCTTCCAAATAACGTCTGTACAGCGCTAACACGCTGCGGCTATGTTCCAACCCTACCCGGCCGGGAAAGCCCTTTTGAATTAGCCTGCCGTACATTGCGTTCATACTTGCCTGATAGGGCAAAGTATAGAGCAACCGGGAAATAGGTTTTTCACTATCATCCTGATTATGCGCCCATAAAAGGGCCGCCTCGGTTTTTCCACTCCCGGTGGGCGCAATCAATATCGCTGATTCTCTCGTATTTAAACAAGCAGTTTGATGAGAATATAATGTTTCTTTTAATAATCCCCATTGAGTCAACAATTCGTCAGTGTTGTACAATTGACATTTAGATAAAGAACCGGCATGAGCTGAAGCAGTGTGATCGCAAGAAATGATATGACCGCGTAACGCCAATGTACCGACAGTCAGAACATCCTTTCTCAAACGGCTTGTTTGACGCAACCAGCGCCGAAGATTCATTAAAAGCTCGCGTATGTTCATTGAACCCTTACTTATAAACAGATTCAAGGCATTGTCCCGTGAAACCAAATCCACCATCTTTACTCCGGATGAGGCAAGGCCTAACTCTTCAATCCATGTCGGTATACATTCAGCCAGCCACTGCCAAAGCCCTTTGAGAACACTCTCTTCAATCCCGGCTGTTAAATCTCCCACCGTATTTTCAGAACAATCTTTGCTCCCCAGGTAAAAAAAGGTAATTTCGTCAGGGTCCTTGTGGTGATAAACAATCGCTGCCGCCGTCCAAAGATTTTCATCCTTACTAAAACCTTTGTTAATCCAATCCAGGAATGCTAATGAAAGGACTTCGTGCCGGTGCGGCCATCGCGGCCCCTCACGCAACCCATTCTGAAATCCTTTTGCCGCTTTTCCGAAATCATGAAGCAAACAAGACCAGAATAGGGTTTGCCACAAACCAGGGAAACCGACCATTTCCGGAAGGTAAGGGCGAAGCTCAATCATCTCGGATAACTTTTGTAATACAAACCATGTGTGCCGGGCTAAACTTTCCCCGTCTTCCCCGTTCTTGTCCTTTTCCGGGCTTTTTGCCCATATATCATCCAACCAGTCCGGCCATAACAGGCTGGTCATCGTAATCCCCCACAAATGTATGAAATAACAATCCGAGTTGCGCGCCTTTCTCCTCCGGCGACTCCGGGTCAACCCAATATTTCTCCCCTATTAGCTCCTGATACTTTATTAATTCTTCCGTATATACCCGGCGGTGCAATACTACGTAACGTGCAAAAAAAGGAATACGCCCATTAGCATAATCCAAAAAACGCGGCATCAATACCACGTAACCTCGCCCGGTCTGCAACGCCATCCGATACGGCGCAAGGGTATGCTCAAAATAAGCTCCGGCAGAAGAAACTAGCTTTACACTGCTGACACTAGTGTAGGTAAACAGGTCTTGAGATCTGCCCAAGACAACAGAATAACAAGGCGAGAGAAAAGCGCTTTTCCATTCCGGCCTATTGATATATAACGTTAACTTTGGCTTAAACAAGATAGTTCGTTTAAAAGGATTAACCGACCCTTCAGTTACCTTGGGGAATTTTGTACCCGGCAGCTTACCACTGGAAGGAGTCAGGACATGAATATGTTCCACATCATCAAATTTCGCCTGGTAGGTAAAGTGATAGGCGAATTCTATCCCTTCAGGCGGCACCCATTTACCCAGGGCACTGCATATATGTCCGTAAATAGTAGCAGGGGGAGGCATTTCAAAAGTTGGGTGAACACCCTGCATAAAGTGGGGGTACCGGAAGGAAGTGGTTAACCCCTCCGCCACGATTTTAAGTACCTCCATCTTCTCCTCCTATTCTAACCAAGCCGCGTTTTCCGGTGATTCTAACGCTTTTATCAATTCCCTGAAAGATTCACGCGGATGGCTGAGCCGTACCCTACTGCCTGTTGGTGTATTAATAAAACTTTCTAACTTTTCTCTTTCTTCATCCAGGTAACCACGTACCCAACCGACATAAACATCAGAAAGAATTTCCTCCTTAAAGACAGTCAAAACCTCTTCTAAAGCTTCGATTTTCAGTTCCGGAAGGCCACGCTTGTTTCCCCCTATTACGTAACCAAAAACATGATTTCCGCCCCGGGTCACTGCAAGAATTACCACCGGAGGTGTGATATCGGTATAGTGCAGGGTCTGCTTGGCTCCTCCATCCAGGGTAGCCATTCCTTCAAAAAGAGTGGTAACCCGCTTAATACGCTCATCTAAGGGTAAGCGATACGCCTTTTCCTGTTTCATATGCAACAAGCCAAGCTCAGCCGCTTCTTTTTTTCGCACTTCGTCGAGGTTGCGAAAACCTGTTTTTTGTTTATACCAGAACGTGCCGGCGGACTTTAAGTCCAGAGAAAACAAACCTTTTAAAGTGGTGCGGTAAAACTGGTGCTCATGAGGTACAGGGTCGCCTTCGTGTCGTGACATCACCCCGAAGTCACTGGTCGGAGTGACCGGGGCAATGGAAACCAAAGTGCCGGCTCTAAAAGGTGCTGCCCTGGTCACTGTGTCTGTGGTTTCTGTCTCACCGGCCCGCAACTGGTCGGATTCACGCTTGGCCCGTGCAGACTCACGTTTAGAATGGGCACGCATATACCCAAAAAGGTCATCATCCCAATACTTTACCGGATTGGCGTCAGTATAGGCGATTTTTTCCTCACGGTAAACAGGCGCGGATACCCACGAGCCAGTCTGCTCCAAAGTCGTACGTAACCAGTACTTGAAAGCCTGGGCCGAAACATATGGATAATAGCCCTCTTTGGTCCAGATTAATTTTACACCGGTGCTATTGTCATAACGTTCACCTGGAATATTTCCCTGATTATTCAACGCTGACGCCGGCGCGTCAACAAGTAACAGGCCAGTGACAAAAGCCATTATAAATCCCCCTTTTCTGGTTCATCGTCATCTTTTAGTTCATGCAAGGTATCCTTATTTTTACCCAGCCAGCCCAGGTTGTATAGTTGTTCAATCATTCTGATTAAAACAAGATCAGTGGCCAGGCGCCGGTCCGGTCGCTCCACCTCAAAACCTTCCTCAAACACTTCGATAAACGGTTCTAAAGTGATCAGGGGCGGGTTGCCTCTTTTTACATGGGCCAGGTTGGCTCTAATCAGTGTATTACGCAGGTGAAGGTAATTTTTTGCGTTGTAAAACGCGGTAAAAAACTTACGGTCGTCTTCTCCGTAGATATACGCAGCCAGCCGGTCACCTAAATCCCGAATTTGCCTGATGCGTTCTTGATCCACTTTCATCACCTCTCTTAAAAAAAGGTCTGTAATTTTCCAGGAAATCAAACTGGCCTCGTCTCTTATTGAATAGAAGCCGCGCGGGTCGTCCTCCGTTTTCACATGCGCCGGAACACGCAAGAAGTAACGACGGATGAACTTACCGGCATTGTCCGGCAACTGGAATAAATCTTCAAACAAAAAGTTTCTTTTCGGGCGGGTATCTTCCGCTTCACCATCCGCGGCACGTTTTTTCTTTTTGCCAGGCAACGCTAAACGCCATGCCCGTTCGGCAATAGCGTTCCATTCAGCCCGGTAATTAGGACTGGCCAGTTGAACAAGAAAACCCGTAAGCTCAATCGGCAGATGATATATTTCCAGGGGTGGATTCCGGTCGTCTAAAGGGTTGGACTGCCCGCTATTGGTCAGGTGGTAGGCTGTTACGGATGAGGGGCGGTGGTCTAGAGCCTCCTCCCGCCGCCTCAGTTCAATATTCAATAGCGTTTGGATCAGCAGGGTTTTAGCTGACATTTTCGCCTCCGGCATTTTACTGCTGCCTGCCTGTTGTGCCAACAGCATAGCCTGCCGGTTGTACCCAAAAAATTCAGCTGCGAAATCATAAGTTATATCTGTGTTGTCGGAGTGAACCGCTAAAAGCCTGCCGCCGCATTTGGCACACCCTAAAGGGAAAGCCTGCAGGCACAGGGCTGCCTCACCTGAAACCGGCAGACCAGTGTGTCCCGCAGGATGAAAGTTGATTACTCCCTCTCCGGTAAGCAAAGGAATGTGCTGCCGGTATGCCCGCCCGGGCGGCAGCTTGTCCGAGAAGGCAACTGCCGTGGCAGCTTTACCTGTGAACACACATCTTTCTTCCGGCAACTCTTTGCCGTAGCCTCTTAAAATTCTTCTGGCATAGTCGCTGCGTTTTTCCGGCTGTTTAGTAAAAGCCGGTTGATTGAACCAGGCATTGGTAGTAAAAGCTACCCCAAGAAAAGATTTCAACGGCTCCCGGGCATATTCGCGTTCAATAAAAGACGCCATTGAATCCAGATCGGCTTCCGTTACAGAACTCGGATCATATTTTCCTGCAAAAACGGTCACCATAGCCAGCCCGACGTCAAAAAAGGGATGCCCAGTGTAACTAAGTATCTTTCTCACCTCTTTTCGAAGAGTGGTTAAAAAAATCTTTTGTCCCCTTGTCATCGGGAAAGAATTACATACAAAATAATCCTTACTTTTCAGTCCCCTTGTTATCGGGATTAAGAGTTAGTTGTAACTCAAATAGAAATCAGGTATAATATATTACATACAGGTTTATAATTTTAAATACTAGCATGGCCGGCCTGCAGTATGTGGGCAGAGGTGCGGGGCAAGTCCTGTATAAGGCACCCGTGACACAAAGGCTATGCTAAATTATTTAACAATTATTTTCACTCCCTGTTTAAGATGTTTTATTAGATAAAAAAAACTTGGAGCTGTCATATTATTAAAATCCCTAGATGCAGCTCCACAGATAGCATCTGCGATTTGAATACCCTTTTCTTTTTCTGAAAGTCCCCATCTAACATTACACGGACATAACATCTCTTCTCTGATTTTTTCTATGTGCTTATCCATATACCGCTTGCTTCGCTCGACTTTATCTAGAACGATTAAGCTAACATCAGTTAAATCTACGTCCATGAGAAGTTTTACAATAGCTTCACTATAGTCTTTCTTATGACCTCTATAATTAACAAAATGCACCACCCAAAATTGAAAACCCTTTACCGAAATTTCATGCAACATTTTTTGTCTTTGTTGATCAGGGGTTTTGCAATCTTTGTATTCATTCGCTACAAATTTTTTTGAAATGGATGCAGCATAATGTCGCCATTTATTTACAGATGACCTGGCACTTTTTTCACTAAAAATTTTAACTGCCACAAAGGTCCAATTTTTCTGAAAGCCGCTCTCTTCAACGTAAATTATCATTTTTCACCTTGCGAGAGAATAGTATTTTATCCTGTAAGTATTATTCATTGTATGTAATTTTAACATTTTTGATTTCAATTTATTATCGCAGGTTGATTTAAGAATGTCAACAGATTTTTCCTGAAAAGATGATAAATTTTCCCATCCCAAACACCGCTCCTTTGCCCACATGGACCAACTCACCCAGCCGCAGTAGTGGCATAAACTCGCCTAAATCCCCCTCATATTCCACCCGGCCAACCACGCCGCCCAGGTTCATCTTGTTTTCCTGGCGCGAAGAGTAGCGTTCCCAGTCCACCCATCTGGTGTCATTCTTAATTAACCGGACTTCGGCGGCGCGCTCGATCAACCCGGCAAAATCAAGATCGAGCTCCCAGTCGTGGTGAAAATAGGCTAGGGATGAGAGCCTGCGCAGGAGGTTGCGAATGAGTATGTGGAATTCAACTCGTTGAACGAATTTTTCTTCAAACTTAATCCTGGTCATGGTTTGGAATTCTAAACATACTTGCTGTATACCCAGGATACCATTTGAGCCATCCATGATTTTACCGATATCGCTTTGTAATGTCAGATTTACATTCCTTACAAGCTGGTCTCCCACATGGTAAACTATTTCACTCTCATGATTTATAGGGTTGACCGCCCTTATCTCGGCCAGGCGGTATTTTTTGCGCATTCGGCCAATTCCCATCTCACCCAGTTCACGAAAGGCAACAATAAAATAAGGCAGATAATTGATCGCATTGCCAATCAGGATTAAATTAAAGCGCAATTTCTCGCCTGGTCTGTAATCAGTTTTAGATTCCAGTGGTGGCTCTATGATAAAAGGGCGTGGTACATTCTCGTAGTTTCGTAGCGCCTCTGAGCCTGGAGGCGGCGCTGTTTCGAAGATATAGGCATAAGGACAGTTTAGCTTCAGAAGGCAAGAACGGCATTCCTTTTCCCGCATCGAACATGAAATGCGTTTGAAGGCATTGCCGAATCCTCCTCTCAGGGTCGACCCCTTGTACGCCGGCAAAGAAAGTCCGTGGTCTCCCGCTTCGACGCTTACTTCGTACTTAGCAATAGTGAAGTTTTTTTGCATTTTACTCGTCCCCTCTTTATCGGGCTGCTCGCAAGAATATCTTTCTATAAAAATCCAATACATATATAATTTTACCATAATACTGCAAATTCCTACCTTAATTTAACATAACCGTCACATTTATAACATATTTTTTTTCACTTTCCTTTTCGAGACTTATCATGACATAAAACAAAACCCCATGGCTTACCATGAGGTTTTAACTTATCATCGGACGTTGGATTTCTGTATTCAGGAAAAAACAAAGCCTCATGGTTTTACCATGAGGCTTTAAATATTCTCTGGCAGCGACCTACTCTCCCAGGGGCGGACCCCAAGTACCATCGGCTCAGGAGGGCTTAACTGCCGTGTTCGGTATGGGAACGGGTGTACCCCCTCCGACATTGCCACCAGAAACTTTATTCACTTTTAAATGTTACTTTTGGCGTTCCATCAAAACTGAACAGTGTAGTTGAACATGTTGTTTTTTTTAGGTCAAGCCCTCGACCTATTAGTACCGGTCAGCTAAACTCATTACTAAGCTTACACACCCGGCCTATCTACCTGGTTGTCTGCCAGGGGTCTTACTAGCTTTAAGCTATGGGAAACCTCATCT